>JBGUED010000029.1:0-11832 GCA_041821525.1 Candidatus Aminicenantaceae bacterium
CTGTGAGTGTAAGGTTTTGGTTGAAATTTTGTGTGGCCTTGAAGAGATGGTACATAAATTCATTTTCGGTCTCACGGCCTCCCCCGATTAAAGGGTAAGTGAGGAACTGCAGCGAATACTCAAAAGAAAATTTACGGCTGACGTTAAAACGTTTATTGAGTTCTGCCAGCCTGAAGGTATCGCCGAAGTTTTCGCCCATAGTCAGGATGATGTTGAACAGCTGCCACTCCCGGGTGTCCAGGCCCATAAAGATACGTGTGCGATGGTTGCGGAATTCTTCCTCGAAGAGCTTGTACTCCTGAGTGTGCACGAAACTGAGCTCAAAACTGTTCTGCTTCAGGAGAGCGATTCCTTGTTCGATCTGCCAGCTGCGGAGCGTGCCGTCGGCTCCCCAGAAGATGTTGTAGGAGGAGATATATTTCAAGTATTCGACCCCCCATTTCTGCATGACGAACAACTTGTCCAGAGCGGAATCGATCTCCCGACGGTTGTCGTCCCAGACATACCCGACATGGTTGACGTTGTCTCCGAAGTTTTGCCCTACCTGGATGTAGCCGACGTGGAAATGGAAGGTCTCGGTGTCATAGCTGGGGATCAGGGAAAACGTGAGATTGTCCTCCGAATAATCTCCGTAGCTGGTGGCGAACTGGCCCGCGATCCTGAATTCTTTCGTGATGCCGAAGGAGCCGTTTAATCCGGCCGTCCCGTAGTTTTTCCCGTCCAGCAGCTTGTTGGTCGCCAGGATCCCCAAAGAAGAATCCCCGCCCAGGCTGCTATTGAGGCGCACCACACTAAAATTGGCGGATTTGTCGCCGGCCTCCTCGATCTTCTTGGACTGGTTGCTCATAGCCGACAATTGAAAGGCACCGACGGTCCCGTCAAATTTGGCGCCACCATACAGATCTCCCTGGCGCTTGGAATAATAGAGCTTCTCCTGTTCGACACCGAACAAATCCACTCCATCCTTCAGATAGTCCCGTTGTTCTTCCAGATACAATTCATAACGCGTAAGGTTGAATTTCTCCGAATCGGGCTCGAAGGTCAAGAAGTCGGGATTGACGGTGATGTGGCTCGATACGTTCGGTGAGAACTTGAAGGGAATGTTGATTCCGCCCTGGAATTCGGCCCCTTCCCCCGACTTGTTCAGCGGCATGATATAAGGGATGACCTCGATTAATTTTTCTACCAGCGCGAAGGTCAGCCTGTCAACCAGCATAAAATCAGAGGTCCTGAAGGCCGGTTCCATTGGATCCGACCAGAAGCTGGTATCAAGCCGAGGGACAACCCGCGAGACGCTGACACCTATGCTCTCCCCCTCGACCGGCTCGAACATAAGTGTCGTTAGGTTAATGGAGAACTCAGCCGTCCATCCCTCGGCCGTGCGCTGCACGCCCACGTCCCAGTCCCCATGCCACTCCGGATTGACCAGCTGGCCGTCCTTGCGCACGAGCCCGTCCGTCTGGGTTCCTACAGGATTGGTGGCAACGAAGTAGTAGTTGTCGATGTTCTCGAACAGATCCAGCAGCACGTAGACGGAGTCGTCGACGCGAATGTCGCCATCGCGGATGGTGATATCCCCCTTGATTTTATCCGGTTCTGAATCCCTGCAGACCAGCCCCACATAGAGGCGTTTGGCATCGAACACTACCTTGATCGAAGTCTGGATCATTTCGGGTGTGAATCGGTCGGGCTGAGAGACGAGCAAGTGATTGGATTCTTCAGAGCGGCGCCAAATGGATTCATTCAGGATCCCGTCTATCGTGAGTTCTTCCGTGGCCTTCCGGGCAAAGAATGTGGGCCGCTCTTCCTGTCCTGTCAGGAAAAGTGGAAAGATCATAAGGACTAGGATTCCGATATTCCGGGGGTGTGAACGTTTCATACTCAACCTAAGCTGATTGATATATCACGTTTTTCGCATAATTTCAAAAAATATTTTACATATTTTGCATTGCGCGGGCAGAATCACACGATGGAAATCCGTTCAGGAAAAAATTGCAGGCAGGAAGAAATGAATCTGAAGGATCAGCTGCCCTTGCTTGAATTGCGGGGCGCTACCTATCCCCGGCTCATGAGATCCAGGAATACGGCATTAGTCTTGGTCTTGATCATCTTATCCATTAGGAGTTCCATGGCCTCTACCTCATTCAGCTGGCTGAGAACCTTGCGGAGAACCCATATACGGCCGAGATCCTTTTCTCCGATCAGCAGTTCTTCCTTCCGGGTGGCCGAGCGGTTGATGTCGATGGCGGGGAACAGCCGCTTGTCCACCAGCCGGCGGTCCAGATTGATCTCGAGGTTTCCGGTTCCCTTGAACTCTTCGAAAATGACGTCGTCCATGCGGCTCCCGGTGTCAACCAGGGCCGTGGCGATTATTGTGAGGCTTCCCCCCTCTTCGATCTTCCGGGCCTGCCCGAAAAATTTCTTGGGCTTGTTGAGGGCATTGGCGTCTATTCCTCCGGAAAGTACCTTACCGGAGGGAGGGATGATGGCATTGTGCGCGCGCGCCAGGCGGGTGATGCTGTCCAGAACAATGCAGACATCGCGCTTCATTTCCACCAGTCGCTTCGCCTTTTCCAGGACAATGTTCGACACCTGGGCATTGCGGACCGGGGGTTCATCAAAGGTGGACGCCACCACCTCACTGTTGATGCTGCGTTGGAAGTCTGTAACCTCCTCAGGGCGCTCGGCGACCAGCAGGACGATGAGGAACACCTCAGGATGGTTTTTTTCAATGGACTGGGCTATGGTCTTCAGGAGCGTGGTCTTGCCGGCTCTCGGAGGAGAAACAATGAGTCCGCGCTGGCCTTTGCCGATGGGCGTCAGCAGATCCATAACCCGGGCATTAAGGTTCTTGGGATTTCCATCTTCGAGGTTGAGTTTTTCAAAGGGATAGAGAGGAGTCAGCTGCTCGAAGCGCACGTTCCGTCGGACCGCCATGACTTCCTCTGGGTGGCCGAAATTAATGGCTTCGATCTTAATCAGCGCGAAATACTTCTCCCCTTCTTTGGGCGGTCGGACCACCCCGGAGATGGTGTCACCCGTGCGCAGTTGGAACTTCCGAATCTGCGACGGAGATACATATATATCGTCCTGGCTGGGCAGATAGCTGAATTCCGGTGCACGGAGAAAACCAAATCCGTCTTCCAGACATTCCAGAACACCCTCCGAGAAGAGCATCCCGTTCCTCTTGGCCTGCGCCTCCAGTATCCGGAAAACCAAGTTCTGCTTCTTGGTCCCCTTGATTTCTTCTTCCTTCAAACCCAGTTCCTGGCCGATTATGACAAGCTCTTTGACTTTCAATCCGTTCAATTCGGCTAAGTTATGCTCTTTCATCTTTTTTACTCCTGTGCTAGGTATAGATTCGAATGGTCAATCGTACGTAAGGATCTAATGCGTTACCGGCGGTTCCTGTGATTCTTCACGATCTTCTTCGTCCTCGTTGCTCTCTGCAACCAGTGGCACGTTCTTCTTTCCCTTGTCGGGGATATCCTTAGTCAGAGCGATCTTCAAGACCTCGTCCATGGTCTCTACAAAATGGATTTTCATTGCGTCCATGACCTTCTTGGGCATGTCCCTGAGGTCGCACATGTTATCCAGAGGCAGGATAGCCTCAAATATCCCCTCGCGATGAGCTGCCAGAAGTTTTTCCTTGATGCCTCCGACCGGAAGGACCTTTCCGAGCAGGGTCAGTTCTCCACTTATGACCACCTTTTTATCCACGGGGATGTCGGTGACCAAGGAGATGATGGCCGTGGCAATGGTGATGCCGGCCGACGGGCCCTCCTTGGGTGTTGCGGCTTCGGGGACATGGATGTGTATATCGAAATTCTTGTGCAGATCGCGTGCTATGTTGAGCTGGTACATCTTCCCACGTACATAGGAAAACGCCGCCTGGGCCGATTCCTGCATGATCTCTCCCATTTGCCCGGTGAGCGTGAAATTTCCCTTTCCATGTACCTTGGTTACCTCGAACGACAAAATCTCTCCGCCGAACTCGGTCCAGGCCATCCCCAGCGCTACGCCTACCTCGTCCCTGCGCTCGATCTCGCTGCGCTTGAAACGCGGTATCCCCAAGTATTTTTCCAGGTTGCGGGGCGTTACCGACTCTCTGAAGGTCTTACCCTTATCCACTACCTTCTTAACCACCTTTCGGCAGACGGATGTGACCTCGCGCTCCAGATTCCGAACCCCGGCTTCCCGTGTATACTCGCGTATAAGCTTGCGCAAGGCCTTGTCGGAAATGGTGATGTTTTCCTGCGTTAATCCGTGGGCCTTGAGCTGTTTGGGCATCAGGAACTGTTTCGCAATCTGCAGTTTTTCCTCTTCGGTGTAACCAGGGATGCGGATGATCTCCATCCGGTCGATGAGCGGACGGGGGATGGCCTCGAGTAGGTTCGCGGTTACAATGAACATGACTTGGGACAGGTCGTATTCCGTATCGATGTAGTGGTCCAGGAAAGTGCTGTTCTGTTCGGGGTCCAATACTTCCATCAGGGCTGAGGCCGGGTCTCCCCGGAAATCAACATTCATTTTGTCGACCTCGTCCAACAGAAAGACGGGATTCCTGGTGCCTCCCTTCTTAATCATCTGGATGATCCGGCCCGGATAGGCGCCGATGTATGTTCGCCGATGCCCGCGAATCTCAGCTTCGTCCCGGACACCTCCCAGAGAAAGACGAACGAACTTGCGCCCGGTGGCCCGTGCGATCGAATGCCCCAGCGAGCTTTTCCCTACACCGGGAGGCCCGACGAACCCAAGGATGATTCCCTTGGGGTTTTTGACAAGCTGGCGTATGGAGAGATACTCCAAGATGCGTTCCTTGACCTTCTCCAGGCCATAGTGATCCTCGTTCAGGATCCTCTCCGCCTCTTTGAGGCTGCGCTTTTCCCGAGACTTCTTGTTCCAGGGGAGGGAGAGCAGCCAATCCAGATAGTTGCGACAGACCGTGGCTTCGGCTGACATAGGGGGCATGACCTCCAACCGCTCGATTTCCTTGTTGGCCTTGTCTTCTGCATCCTTGGGCATTTTAGCCTCGGCCACACGCTTACGGAGCTCTTCGACCTCATTGGGCTGGTCATCCTTTTTCCCGCCCATCCCGGGGCTGAAGATCTTCTGACCGCTTCCTTCCCGGAACGGGGTTTTGCGGCCGCCACCCTTGCCTTCCTTGCGGAGTTTGGCATGGATCTTGATCAGCTCGTTCTCCAGTACGAAATTCAGGCGCCTCAGGCGTTCGAGCGGATTGATGGTCTCAAGCAGGTTCTGTTTTTCCTCGACAGGGAGGAAGAGATGGGAGGAGATGATGTCGGAAATGCGGTTGACACTGTTCTCCCGCAGTGCGGGTATGATGGAGTCGAAATTGGCGTGCTGGCTTAGCTTGAGATAATCCTCGAACAGGGTCAGTACGACTTTGAGCATTTCGCGTGTATTGTCGTTATCCGCCTCGATCTCCCGAATCTCCTTGACGAGGACCTGGTAGAAGGGAAACGTGCTCAAGTATTCGACGATGCGGGCCCGTTTCTTTCCCTCTACTATGACCTTCACATTTTTGTCATCCATCTTCACTACACGGATGATCTTAGCAACGATGCCCATGGAATAGATGTCCAGGGGCCTGGGATTATCCAGAGATGCGTCCATCTGGGCCGATAGATAGATCATCTTGTCCTGTCCCGAGGCCCTTTCTAAGGCCTGGATCGAGGAGGAGCGTCCGATGATGAAGGGAACCAGCGTGGACGGAAAAATCACCAGGTCCCGGAGCGGGATCATGGGCAGGTTCTTGATCACTTCGCTTTTGGCTTGAGATTGCATGATTATTCCCCGGCAGCTTGTTTTAGATTATCGTAAACCAGTGAATTGTCCTCCACCATCTTCTTGGTAATGCGGATGGTGGATGTGTGTTTGGAGGAAGGCAGGTGAAACATGAGGTCCAGCATAAGGTCCTCGATAATGCTCCGCAGTCCCCGGGCGCCCAGCTTCTTTTCAGTGGACTTGAGGGCGATTGAATTGAGGGCCTCTTTCGTGAACTCCAGTTTGACATCTTCCATTTCGAAAAGCTTCTGGTACTGCTTGATGATGGCATTCTTGGGCTTGGTGAGGATGTCGATCAGGTCTTTGACGGACAGGTCGGAAAAAATCGAGATCACCGGGATGCGACCCACCATTTCGGGAATCATCCCATACTTGATCAGGTCCTGGGGGATCATGTGTCGGTAGATCTCGCCCGCCAGCTTGATATCCCTCTTCCGTGTGTCGGATCTGAACCCAACCGTGGCCTTTCCAATCCGATGGGAAACGATCTTATCCAGGCCGTTGAAAGCTCCTCCGAAGATAAAAAGGATGTTGGTCGTATCGATCGGGATGAACTCCTGCTGAGGATGCTTGCGGCCTCCCTGGGGCGGAATGTTGGCTACCGTCCCTTCGATGATCTTCAGAAGCGCCTGCTGGACACCTTCACCAGACACATCCCGAGTGATCGAGGGCGTGTCGGTCTTGCGGGAAATCTTGTCTATCTCGTCCACATAGATGATACCCGTCTGGGTCTTTTCGAGGTTGCCCTTTGAAGCCTGGAATAGCTTAAGCACGATGTTCTCCACATCCTCGCCCACATAGCCTGCTTCCGTCAGGGAAGTGGCATCGGCGATGGCGAACGGGACCTCGAGAATCCGGGCCAGAGTCTGGGCCATGAGCGTCTTTCCGGTTCCGGTAGGGCCGATCAGGAGGATATTGCTTTTGGAGATTTCCACGTCATTGATCCGGTCTGCAAAGTGGATGCGCTTATAATGGTTGTACACCGCAACGGCGATCTTCTTCTTTGCATCCTCCTGGCCCACGATGTATTCATCCAGGGCCCGCTTGATCTCGAAAGGTGTGGGGAACTCGGCCTTGCTTTCCTGGGCTTCCTCCTCCCTGACCTCGTTGAATATGATGGAATGCGCCAGCTCGATGCAGTTGTCACAGATGTATACGCCTCCGGGCCCCGCAATCAGTTTCTTGACCAGGGGCTGCGGCCGGTTGCAGAAATTGCACTTGGCAGCGCTGCTGTAATCCTGTCGGAAGTTGTCGTCCATGTTATGTCCTGGATTCCATCCTGAAAAAACAGATCAGGATTTTTTTCTCCGGCGGGAGGCGATCACCTCGTCGATGATGCCGTAGGCCTTGGCTTGATCGGGCGTCATGATGAAATCCCTTTCAATATCTTCTTGAATGCGTTTCAAGGGCTGCAGTGTGTGGTGCTTGAGGATCTGGTTGATCCGTTCTCTGATCCTCAGAATCTCCTTGGCCTGAATGGCAATATCCGTTGCCTGGCCCTTGAAACCACCCATCGGCTGATGGATGATGATCCGCGCGTTCGGCAGGCAGAACCGCTTGCCTGGCGTCCCCGCGGACAGCAGGATGGCGGCCATGCTGGCGGACTGCCCTACACAAATGGTGGAAATATCGGAACCGATGTACTGCATGGTGTCGTAGATCCCCAACCCAGAAGTTATGCTTCCCCCAGGGGAATTGATGTACAGCGATACCTCCGTATCCGGACGTTCCGCCTCCAGATACAGCAACTGTGCTATGACCGAGTTCGCCACCTCATCCGTGATCTCCGTCCCTATAAAGATGATGTTGTCCTTAAGCAGACGGGAATAGATGTCATAGGCGCGTTCGTTCTTGCCTTCTTGGTCTACGATAAAGGGGATCAAAGTCATTGGGGTGATCTGTTATTCAATTATAGCATTTTCAAGTAAAAAATCAATGGTCTTCCGGAGGAGAAGGCTCTGCTGCACCTCCGATTTCCTGTTTTCATGGTTCATGGCATCGACTACCTGTGCCAGCGGCACATTGTTGGCATCTGCCAGGGATTGGAACTCCTCGGTCATTTCCTGTTCGGACACCTCCAGTTTCTCTGCTTCAGCAATCCGCATCAGGACCAGGTGGTTCTTCACGGTCTGCCGGGCTTTGTCTTTGGCCACCTCCTCCCAGCGGGCCTGCTCCTCTTGTTTAGTCGGAGTCTGCCCAATGGATTGGATGATACGGCGCAGTTGGACAATCGTTTCTTGCTGAACCAGGGACTCCGGGAGTTCCGGATCGACTCTGTCCGTGACGATCTGGACGACTTCCTCCGAAAGTTCACTCTTCTGGCTCTTCTCCCGAGCCTCTTTGAGCTGCTTCCGGATCTCGGCCTTGAGTTCCTTCAGATTCTCGAACTTACCCAGATCCTTGGCAAAGCTATCATCAACCTCGGGCAGTTTCTTCTCCTTGATGGAGAGCACTGTCAAGTGATACTCGATCGATTTCCCGGCGACTTTTTTGTTTGTGTGGTCCGGAGGATTATCGACTTTGAAGTCCTTCTCCTCATTCACCTTCAACCCCGGAAGATTCTCGTTCAAAGTCCTCTCGTTATCCGGGTGCCCGGTCAGCACAAAGATCTTTTCCGATGGGAGGAGGCGCCCAGTCTTCACATCTTTGCCTTGGATGCGGAGCATGACATAATCATCCTGCTGGATGCCCCGGCCCTCGGCCGGGATGTACTGAGCAGCCCGATCCCGGAGCTCGTCCAGGGATTGATCCACATCCTTGGCCGAAACCGTGTCCGGCCGCTTCTTCACCTTGGTCTTGATATAATCCGGGAGCTTGAACTCCGGCCAGACCTCGAACTCGGCCTTCAGTTTCAGGGCTTCACCTTCCTCCCACGAGAGGTCGGTGATGACAGGAGTGTTCACTGGGAATGCCTGGTGAGCCGCAAGCTCCCGGCCGACGACCTTGGGGGCCAGGGAATCGAACATGGCTTCCCGGATGTCTGCTTGATACATGCGTTTCACAACATCTTCTGGGGCCTTGCCCTGCCTGAATCCCTTGACCTTAACCCTGGCAATATACTGCTGCAGCGCAGTCTCGTATTCACTGAGGGCCTCGTCTGCTGGGACGTCCAGTTCCAACTCCCGTTTGGATGCACTGAGTTCTGTGATTTTGCTCTTCGGTTCCGCCATCTAAATTCCTTTTCCCTGAGATATCATGGAATGGGCAGAGCGGGACTCGAACCCGCACTCCTTCAACAGGAACTAGGTCCTAAGCCTAGCGCGTATGCCAATTTCGCCACCTGCCCATAATAAAATCCTAATCCTTTCGCTGTTCTCGCATGAGGATTTGGAATGAAACAGAGGCCCGGCAATAGTTTGATAAAATACCATAAAAATTATCACTTGTCAATCGAGATACTCCCGCCACTGCCGGGCAATCCGTTCCACGGCTTCCAGGGAATCTTTGACCTCCTGCTCGGAGTGCGCATGGGAAATGGTCCCAAAGCCGTGGAAGGTATTGAAGCCTTCCATCAACATGGCCAGTTTGAATATGTTCTCCCTCAGCTCGAAGTCGCTTATCTCGGGATCCCATACCTGCTCTGGAGATGTGAGCTGCTCTATGTCTCTCCGCAGGAAGTGCACGCCGATCACCGAGGAGTGTATTGTGGTATCCTCGCTTTTTCCTGTGCAGCGGACATTGAAACCCTGCCGGCCAAAGATCTCTTCTATTCCGGTCCGTACCAGATTCCCCAGACGGCCCAGCCTTGGGTAGATCTGGTCCTCATTTTCGATCAGGTACTCCAGAAATCTCAGCCCCGCCAGCATGCAGGACGGATGGGCCGAAAAGGTCCCTCCCTCGAACTTGACCCTTTTGTTGGGAGGAGCGCTAGGGTCGCATAGCTCCATAATCTCGCTCTTCCCTGCCAGGGCGCTGACAGGCATCCCCCCGCCAATGGCCTTCCCGAAAACGGTCAGGTCGGCCTCTACTCCATAAAGGCTCTGGAGGGGGCCGGCATGAAACCGGAAACCCGAGACGACCTCATCGAAGATCAATACCGCGCCATACTTCTGTGTCAGTTCCCGGGCTCGCGCAATGTATTGCTTCTCTCCAAAAAGGAATCCTCCGGCCCCGATAAACGGCTCCATGATCAGGCAGGCGATCCTGTCTCCGTATTCGATGAATTTTTGTTCGAGATCAGGGATGTTGTTGAACTCACTCACAACCAGATTGGTGCTCAGCTCCGATGGGATCCCCGCGGATTCGACCTCTGCAAGTCCCTCCCTGAAAACTGAGATCCCCTTGAGCACATAGGGCTGTGCGCCGTGCCATCCTCCCCCGATCTTGAGGACCATGTCACGGCACGTGAAAGACCGGGCCAGCATGATGGCATACATAGTGGCTAGGGTGCCGCTGGTGGTGAAGCGGATCTTGCCACCGCCCATGCGACTCAGGATCAACCTGGCCAGGTCCCCTTGGTAAATCCCAGGGAAACCGGTGGCCAGCCCCTGGCCCTCCTCCCGGAAATACCCAGTCAGGGCATCAAGCACCACAGGAGGATTGTGTCCCAATATGTTCCCGAAATGGCCCTGCCAGAAATCGACATACGTGTGTCCATCGAGGTCTCTTATCTGGGAGCCCCCGGCCCAGGAATCATAGAAGGGGAAGGGAGGAAACAAGCGGAGGTTATGGCTGCCTCCACGGATCTGGAAGCTCGAGATCTCACGGAAGCGCTGTTCGGACCTGGGGCGGGTTCGTACATACTCCTGCCTGAGCTTCTGAAACAGTCTCTCTTTTTTCATTCCGATTCCCTATATGCGGCTTTCGGAAGGCGTGAGTGGTTTGCGCCTCCCGGATGGTTGTATGGACCCTGATAGTGCGCGTTTTTGCGGCCGCATACTAAGCAATACGGAGGACAAGCCCGTAAGGCCTGATGATCAACCATTGGATCCGGTTTCCACGGATCTCAGCCTTGGCTTGTTACTTGATATGTTTGCTCAGCCGCTCGGCCAGGCCAGAATCAATGTTCTTGAGATTATTGTGAACTTCCCGGGCGCTGGCATTATCTTTGAGATTCAAGTACGCGATGGCAAGGTTGTAATGGGCATTCCCGTTCTGCGGTTCGAGTTCGATGACCTTGAGCAGAGGCTCCACTGCGGGTGCCCATCTTTTCAGCTGCATATTGCATATGCCCAGGAAGAGCCATCCCTGAGAATTATCCGGAACGATTTCGACCAGCCTTTGAAAGACCGGTATCGCCTCCTTGTAGTTTTTCATCTGGTAGTAGATGTTGCCTAGGTTTAGATAGGCGAAGTCTAATCCCGGATTCAGTTCTAGGGCCTTGTTCAGCGCCCCGATGGCCTCCTCGTACTGTTTCTGGTTGGAGAACATGATCCCCAGGTTGTAATAAGCATCCGCGTTATTGGGATCCTGATCGACCATCTTCTGCGCTGCTACCAGGGCTTTCTCGGGCATCTTGGCCTCGTCATACATGCGAACGATGATGTTGTAGTAGATCTTCGCATCGTTCGGGCTCAACTGAGCAAGCTCTTCGTACTTTGCAGACGCCTCATCATACATGGCGGCCTTTTCCAGGGCCTCCGCCAGCTTGGAGTTTTTGTGAACGCTCTGCGGATCAATCTCTGCTGCCCTCTGGAACAAGCGAACCGCATCCGGATAACGCTCCAGTTCCATGTAGCATTCACCCAGCTCGAAATGGCTTTCTCCGGGAGTCTGGGGTTCGGGTGCCAGGAATTTTTCATAGGCGGCCGCAGCCTTGTCAAAAACCCTCTGTTCCCGGTAGGCCCGTCCGATCAGGTGGTACGCCTCCATATTCTGCGGATCCATCTGCACGGCGCGTTCCAATGGCGCTACCGCGTCGGTCCATTTCATCATGTTGACATACACCTGGCCTAATCCAAAATAGGCACTGGCATCACTGGGGTCGAGCTGCTGGATTTTTTTATAGGACTCGACAGCGGCGGTAAAGTTCCTCTGCTTGCTCTCGATCCGGGCCATCAGCTTGTAGGTCGGAAGGTCATCCGG
>JBGUED010000030.1:0-11637 GCA_041821525.1 Candidatus Aminicenantaceae bacterium
GACGCTGATCAAAGACATCGCCTCTGAGGACGGCAGTCCCATCCGCATCGAACCGCTGCGCACCCTCCCAGTCCAGAGAGACCTGATGGTGGATCAGTCGCGCTTCTTCGCCAACTACATCCATGTGAAGCCGTTTTTCATAAATCCGGAGCCCCCGCCCGAAAAGGAGAGAGTGCAGAGTTCAGAGGAGCGGAAGCTGATCGATGACGGGACCAACTGCATCCTGTGCGGGGCCTGTTATTCGGCCTGTCCGGTGGTACAGGATACCAATCCCGCGTTCCTGGGGCCCGCGGCCATGGTCCAGGCTTCGCGTTTTCTGGACGACAGCCGAGACCGGGGATTTGAGGAACGGCTGCCCCAACTGGACTATGCCGACGGCATCTGGCCCTGTGAGAACCACTTCGAGTGCACCCGGGTCTGCCCGCGCTCCATCAAGATCACCAAGTTGATCAATCTGACTAAACGCAAAATTACGCGGCACAAAGCCTAGTGTCTGCGGTCCGAACGGCCCGGGATCACCCTTTCATCACACCCAGGGGGACGGCCCGTGCCACACGCCTGCCGATGCCGGTCTCGTGGGACACCCGGACCACCTCGTCGACACTCTTGTAGACCTCGGAAGCCTCTTCTGCCACGCCCTTCCAGCTGGCCGACTTGAGTACGATCCCCTTGCCCTCCAGATCCCGTTTGATCTGCTCTCCCCGGAACCGTTTGCGAGCCTCGTGCCGCGACATCACGCGGCCTGCCCCATGGGCGGTTGAAGAAAAACTCAGATCTTCCGCTTCCGCGGTCCCGACCAGGATGTAGGAGGCCGTGCCCATGCTCCCGGGGATGAAGACCGGCTGCCCCACGCTGCGGTAGGCCTCCGGGATCTCCTCCCTACCGGGCCCGAAGCTTCGGGTGGCGCCCTTGCGGTGGATGCAGACCTCCTTCAGGCGCCCCTGGATCTTATGCCGCTCGAACTTGGCCACATTGTGACACACATCATAGACCTGGTCCATGCCCTGCGCACTGCCCAGCACCCTTTGGAACACCTGCCTTACCCAGTGGGCGATCATCTGGCGGTTGGCAAAGGCGAAGTTGACCGCCGAACTCATGCATTTGTAGTACTGCTCTCCCAACCTTGACCGGATGGGAGCATTGATCAGCTGTCGGTCTGGAAGGTCCTTGAATCCGAAATGGTTTTCCATGGCTCGGATGTAATCCGAGGCCACCTGATGACCCAGGCCCCGGCTGCCGCAGTGGATCATGACCAGGATCTGACCCTGGCTATGGATCCCGAAGCTCTCTGACACCTCCCGGTCATAGATCTCGTCCACCTTCTGGATTTCCAGAAAGTGATTACCGGATCCCAGGGTCCCCAGCTGGGGGATCCCCCGCTCAATGGCCCGGGAGGACAGGTAGCTGGGATCGGCGCCGGACAGGCAGCCGTACTCCTCGGTGTACTCGAGGTCTTCCCGGCACCCGAATCCCTGGCCCACGGCCCACTCCGCGCCCCGCTCACAGACTTCCTTGAGAGCCCGGGCGCTGAGCCGCGTGCCGCCGCTCTTACCGACGCCGGCCGGGACCTCTTCAGAGATCGCATCCAGGAGTTCCTTTCGGAATGGGGAGATGTCCTCCTCCCGATACTCGGTCTTGAGCAGGCGAACCCCGCAGTTGATGTCATAGCCCACGCCGCCGGGGGAGATGACGCCCTCATCCATGTCAAAGGCAGCCACGCCGCCGATGGGGAAGCCATAACCCTGGTGAGCATCAGGCATGGCATAGGCCGCGCGCTGGATGCCGGGCAGGCAGGCCACATTGCCGGCCTGCTGGAGGGTCTTGTCCCTGCGGACACCCTCCATGAGCCGGGGTGAACTGTAGATGATGGTCGAGACCTTCATGTCGCCCTGGCGTGGGATCTCCCAGGTGAAATCGTTGATTTTTTTCAGTTCCATGAGGGGCTTCACATGTCGACCACGACCTGGACCAGGGGAGCATCGCCGGCCTCGATCTTCATGTCGTTGTAGGTAATGGCCTTTACTTCGCCGAAGATCTCATATCGTCCGGTGCCTGCATCCCCCACAAACACGGCCTCCAATTCGCATCCTTGTTGGCCGATGCTGATCCGGACCTCCTCGGCCCTGTGCAGCAAGAACTCCTGGGTGTCCAGCCGATAGAGAATCTCCTCCAGGAAGGCCATCAGGAGCTGCTCAAGGTCGTTGCCGCCCACCCGGACGGCCTCCTTTCGGGCGGGAGCCACCTGCGCCGGGTTCCACATCAGAGATGCCAAGGCCAGAGCGGCATTGGCAAAGGCCTCCTCCAGCGTGGCGCCGAAGGCCTGGAACTTGGCATCGGCCGTGTGCTCCAGATACCGGAATCTATCGTTGGCTGTCATGCTCTAGATCCTGGATAATTCACGAACCGAAAAACTGTTTGTAACCTTTTGATATTAAATTCATTATGTGCAATATTGACATTTTTTATAAATTATTCAGGTTGAAAAGTCCGGCCACGGCAGCGCCGCAGGAGGGGCATTTGCCCTCTTCGAGCCGGTCGGCGGTGATGGAGAATCCCCTGCGGCCGATCACGGTTAAGCCGCAGCTCGGGCAGGCCGTGTCCTCGGCTTCCCCCCACACGTTCCCCAAGTAGATGTATCTCAGGCCCTGGTTCCTGCCGATGTCGTGGGCCTTGCTCAGTGTCTCCACTGGAGTGGCCTGGGATTCCTGGTACTGGAAATCCGGATGAAAGCGGCTGATATGCCAGGGGATGTCGCGGTCGACATCCGCGATGAAGGTAGCGATCTCAGTGAGTTCCTGCTCCGAATCGTTCTGGCCGGGGATCACGAGTGTCGTAATCTCCACCCAGATCCCGGATTCCCGCAGGAGACGGATGGTGTCCAGAACCGGAGCAAGCCGGGCACCGCACATCCTGCGGTAGAAGTCCTCCTGGAAAGACTTGAGGTCCACGTTACAGGCATGCAGGTAAGGACGGATGGTGTCCACCGCCTCGGGCGTCATGTACCCGTTGGTGACGAACACATTAAAAAGCCCCGCTTCCACTGCCAGGCGGGCGGTGTCATAAGCGTACTCGAAATAGATGGTGGGTTCGGTGTAGGTGTATGAAATGCTGAGGCAGCCCTGCTTGCGGGCAGCGGCCACGATCTCCTGAGGATCCATCCGGCGCCCCCCAAGGTCTGCCCCCTCTCCCTTGGAGCCTTGAGATATCTGCCAGTTCTGGCAGAACGAACAGCGGAAGTTGCAGCCCAGCGTGGCGACAGACAGAGACTGCGTTCCGGGCAGAAAATGGAAAAGCGGCTTCTTCTCGATGGGATCGACGTGGGCGGCGATGACCTCACCATAGACCCGGGTGAAGAGCCGGCCGTTCTGGTTGCGGCGCACGCCGCACACTCCATGCTCTCCCGGTTCAATGTGGCAGCGGTGCTGACACAGGCCGCAGGCCACACTCCCCCCGTCCAGGGAAGCGTAGAGCATGGCCTCCTTGTGCATGGGCCTCAGGTCTCGAAGATCTCGATCCGGTTCCCATCCGGATCCTTCACGAAATAGACAAAGCGGTCCTGGTAGGGAGCCTCGATGACCTCGACCCCCTGCTCGGTCAGCTGGCTGCAGAATTGTTTTTTGTCCTCCACCCAGAGTCCGAAATGATTGTACCCGGGGTGCGTGTCGGCCCGGGGTGCGAGCCCCAGGCCCTGCGGGGAAAACACCTCCAGGATGATGTTTCCCCGGTGCAGCTTGGTCATACGGCACTCCACGGGCAGGGCGAAGATGCTCTGCACCAGATCGCGCGGGATCGTGCGGCTCTCTCCTTCACTGAACCCCAGTTTCTCTGTGTAGAACCGGATCAGGACTGAGGAGTTGTCGCTGATCAGGCCCAGGTGGCAGCCGTTCATAATGCTCTCCTTATATCACTATAAGCCCGGGAGGGGAGCCGATACCCCTGCGGAGGGGCAGAGATGGGCCAGGGGGCAGTCCGCACAGCGCGGTTTGCGCGCCGGGCACAGGGCCCGGCCGTGGTTGACGAGCAGATAGTTGAAATCGAGCCAGGCGTCCCCGGGAATGACCCGTAGGAGGTCCTGCTCGATCTTGTCCGGGTCCCTTTTACTGCTCAGACCCAGACGGCCCGAGAGGCGCTTCACATGCGTGTCCACTGCGATTCCCTCAGCCTTGTGGAAACCGCTGGACAGGACGATGTTGGCGGTCTTGCGCGCCACCCCCGGCAGGGTGATCAGATCCTCCATGGTGTCGGGCACACGCCCGCCGTAGCTCTCGACGATCCTGCGCGCGGCGCCGATGATGCTCCGGGTTTTGTTCCGATAGAAGCCGGTGGGCCGGATCTCTTCCTCTAGTTCGGACGGATCGGCCTGCGCGAAGTCCGCGGCCGTGGGATACTTCGCGAACAGGCCCGGCGTGATCTCGTTGACTTTCTTATCCGTGCACTGGGCCGAGAGGATCGTGGCGATCAGGATCTCGAAAGGATTGGAGTGATCGAGGGCGGTACGACTGTCGGGGTAGGTCAGATACAGGAGGCGGATGATCTCCCTTATGCGTTCTTCTGGATCTTTCATCTATTCTTCAGCTCGCTGTGAAGTCTTATGGTCCGGATGAGCTCCGCGCGGCAGATGATCCCCACGATGCGGCCCTCCTCCATGACAGGAACCTGATGGAGGTCCCGGGTGGTGAGCGTCTTGAGGACCTCGTTTCCATCGGTGTCCGGGGATACGGGGACCAGCTCATCCTTCGGAGTCATCACGCTGTTGACAGGGGTGACGGCCCAGGAGTCCCGAGCGAGGGCCTTGACATCCTCCAGGCACACGATGCCGACCTGGTCTGCCCCTTCGGCCACCAGGAAAACCCGGCTTCGCTTCTGGAGCATAAAATCGTCGACCAGTTCCTGTACGCTCATCCTGCCGGGAACGGTCTGGAAATCCGGATCCATCAGGTCCGCGGCCTTTTTTCCCTTCAGGACGCCGGCGAACATGACCTGGGTGTAGCCCCGGGTTGAGGCATTGTTGAGGAACCAGCCGATGAAGATGAGCCACAATCCCTGGAGGAACCCCTGAATGATCTGAAAAATACCCAGGAAGATGAACAGCATGGCAAATCCCTGTCCCACCCGGGAGGCGATCCGCGTGGCCTTCTGGAGGTCTCCGGTCAGCTTCCAGATGAGGGAGCGAAGCACCCGGCCCCCGTCCATGGGGAATCCAGGCAGCATGTTAAAAGCGGCCAGGGCGATGTTGATCATGCACAGGTAAAAGGCTGCGGCGGAAAGGGGGCGGCTCACGGTGTGCAGCCCGAAGGACAGCAGTAGGAAGGCCACCGACAACATCACGCTGGCAAAGGGGCCGGCCAGGGCCATGGTGAATTCCTTGAGCGGCTCCTTGGGCTCCCCGCTGATCTGGGCCACTCCGCCCAGGATGAACAAAGTGATGCGCCGGACCTGTTCCCCCTGCTGGATCGCGACCAGGGAGTGAGCGAGTTCGTGGAACAGGACAGAGGCAAACAGCAGCAGGCAGGTCAGGGTTCCCAGGGTCCACATCTGCAGCGTGGACCACTCGGGAAATCTCTGGGGATAGTACGAGGTCGAGAGCACCCAGGTAAACAGGATGAAGATCAAGAACCAGCTGGAGTCGACATAGATGTCGATGTTGAACAGCCGACCGATCCTCCAACTGTGCCGCATGTGCCGTCCCCTGCCTCCGTAAGCGAGGCTCCCAGAATGGGCCTTAGCTGAGGGCGGGGCCCCTTCTGAGGAATAGGGCCCGCGAAAAACACGGGCCCAGGTTATAAATGATGGCTAATTGCCGATCTTGGTGACCTTAGAATTCTTTAAACTGATCCTTGGGAGTCCCGCACACCGGGCAGTTGTCGGGGGCATCTCCCTCCATGGTGAATCCGCACACGCCGCACACGTGGATGGGCGTGTACTCGATATCCTGTCCCCCCTCCACATTGCCCAGCGCCTGCTTGTACATGCCAGCATGGACTTTCTCCGCGGCCAGGGCCCATGTGGTCGAGGTCTCGGCACCCCTCTCGCCCTGCAGTTGGGCGGTCTGGATGTAGACCGGGTACATCTCCTCCACCTCGAAGGTCTCCCCCTCGATGGCGGCCTTGACGTTTTCCGCAGTGCTGCCGATGCCGCCCAGGTTGCGCAGGTGGTTGGTGGCGTGTTTGACTTCAGCATAGGCATTGGCTCTGAAGGTCCGGGCGATGTTGGGGAGGCTCTCCTTCTCCGCCTTATCAGCAAAGGCAGTGTACTTCATATGGGCCTGGCTCTCGCCGGCAAAGGCGTCCTGTAGGTTTTTCTCGGTCATTTTTTTCATGTCATCCCTCCTATTGGATTTGTATCATTTTTTCGATGGCCCCCCTCGCACGCCGGCTGACGTCAGGGGCGACCTTCACTTCATATTCCATGTTCTCCAGGGAATGGAGCACCTTGAGGAGCGTGATCTTCTTCATGTTGGCACACAGGGCCAACTCTTTGGCAGGATAGAACTGCTTGTCCGGATTCTCCTTTTTCAAACGGTAGACGATCCCGGACTCGGTCCCGATGATGATCTCTTTTTGAGCGGTGGTACGAGCCTCTGTGATCATCTTGCCGGTTGAGAGCACACGATCAGCCAAGTCTATGACCTCTGGGCGGCACTCCGGATGCACCCACACCTCTGCGGCCGGGTGCCTCTCTTTTTTGGCCCGCACATCCCTGGCCAGGATGTTGTTGTGCACATAGCAGTACCCGTCCCAGGGGATGATGGTCTTCCGTGTGTGGCGCGCCACATAGGCGGCCAGGTTCTTGTCCGGAGCGAACAGGATCTCCTCCGCATCCAGCGATTCCACCACATGCAGGGCATTGGATGAGGTGCAGCAGATGTCGCATTCGGCCTTCACAGCCGCGGTTGTGTTGACATAGCACACGACGGGCCGGCCGGGATAGTCCCGCTTCCACTTGATGAGCTCATCCGCCTCGATCATGTCCGCCATGGGACAGCCGGCCCCCGGGTCGGGAGTCAGCACGGTCTTGTCAGGAGCCAGGATGGCGGCGGTCTCGGCCATGAAATGGACGCCGCAAAAGAGGATCACATCCTCCTTGACCTGGGCGGCCTTGATGCTCAAGCCCAGAGAATCCCCCAGGTAGTCGGCTTCATCCTGGACTTCACCGATCTGGTAGTTGTGGGCCAGGATGGTCGCGTTGCGCTCCTGCTTGAGCTCGCGGATCCGGGCGGTGATGGCCTGTATATCCACTTTGGTCTCAAGGGGTGATCAGACGCGGACCGTGGTGGCACCACAGTGGGGGCACTTGTCTTCCTTTTTATTCATTGGTTCACCGCACTCATCACAGCTCCCCAACTCAATATGGCAGGTGCCGCATACAGCCTCGAGCCCCTCCACCGGGCCCTCGCAGTAGGGACAGCAGCTGTCGTCTTTTTTCGCCTTGGGCGCAGGGGCGGCCTTGGGCTCCCCTTTTTCCTGATGGCCGCGATAGTCCTCGATCGCCTTGTGCAGTGCGTCCGCGCCCAGGTTGGAGCAGTGCATCTTGTTGCCGGGCAGACCGCCCAGTTCATCCGCCACATCCTGGTTGGTGATCTGCATGGCTTCATCCAGAGTCTTGCCCATGGCCATCTCGCTCACCATGCTGGATACGGCGATGGCGGCGCCACATCCGAAGGTCTGGAATTTCACATCGCTGAGGCGATCGTGTTTGACTTTGATATAAAACGTCATCATATCGCCGCACACGGGATTTCCGACCTCTCCGACGCCATCGGCGTCCTTGAGGACTCCCACATTGCGGGGATCGGAGAAATGCTCCATGACTTTGTCACTGTACATCATTGTTGTTCTCCTCCAGATATTGGGTGTAGAGCGGCGACATCTTGCGCAGCCGCTTTATGTTGGGAGGGAATACCTCGATGAAATAGTCGATGTCTTCCTGTGTCAAGCTGTCGATCAGGCTGAATACCAGAGAGCCCTGGGCCAGGGCGTGGTCCAGCCCCATTGCCAGCAGGACATGGGATACCTTCAGGGATTTGGATGTGCAGGCAGACCCGCTGGAAACCGCGATCCCCTGCATATCCAGGGTCAAGAGCATGGCTTCCCCCTCCACAAAGGCCACGCAGAAGCTGGCATGATGAGGCAGCCGGTTGACCGGATGGCCGGTGAGGACCACCTGTTCCATCTCGAAGGACAGGTGCTGGACAATGCGGTCCCGCAGGGGTTGTACCCTCGCTATTCGATTTCCCATCTCCTGGCCGGCGATCTCGGCCGCCAGGCCCAGGCCCACGATGCCCGGCAGGTTTTCTGAACCGGCGCGCTTGCCGTGTTCCTGGATCCCACCGTCGATGAGCGGCAGGATGCTGGTCCCCTTGCGTATATAGAGGGCCGCGCTGCCGTTGGGCCCGTAAAACTGGTTCCCTGCCAGGCTGAGGGCCTGAACGCCCAGCTCCTGGACATCCACCGGGATCACGCCCACTGCTGCCACGGCATCGGTGTGCAGCACAACTCCAGCTTGCTGGCATACCTGGGCGATCTCCTGTAAACGGAGCTGGATGGTCCCCACTTCGCTGTTGGCCAGCATGATGGAGACCACGGTGGTCTCCGGGGTTATGGCCTTGCGGACCTCATCCGGGTCGATCACGGCCTGCTGGTCTACCGAAACCTGGGTGGAAGTATAACCCATCCGCTCCAGGCTCTTCACCGAATTCAGGATGGAGAGATGCTCGATCGCCGATACCACGATGTGCTTCCCTTTTTTGCGGTTGGCCAGGGCAATTCCCTTCAGAGCAAAGTTGTTGGATTCGGTTCCGCTGGAGGTGAAATAGATCTCGGAGGGATCGGCATTGATGAGCGCCGCCACCCTGGCCCGGGCTTCTTCCAGGGCTTCCGCTGCCATCTGGCCGAAGGAGTGCAGGTTCTGGGGATTGCCGAACCGCTCCCCAAGATAGGGAAGCATGGCTTCTTTGACGCGGGGGTGCAGCGGCGTCCCGGCGATCTGGTCCAAATATACTTTTCTCATTTACGTCCTCGATCTGCCCTGCTCGTTCCTGCCGGATACTCTCGGATGTCTCTTGCCTTATCCTCGCGCGACTCTATTGAAGGAGTGTGGGCGGCCAATGGGTCTCAAATCTCGCTGCCCGGAGGGGAACGGAGGCCCCTGGTCTATCTTGTAACTCGAGAAGGCTCAGACAGAAACGACTTCCTGAATCTCCGGGATCTCCTTCTTCAGGAGTTTTTCGATGCCCATCTTCAGCGTCATCTGGGACATGGGACAGCCGGCACAGGCCCCGACCAATTTTACCTTGACAATGCCGTCATCTCCGACATCCACGAGTTCGACATTCCCTCCGTCCGCAACCAGAGAGGGACGGATCTTATTCAGAACCTCTTCGACTCTTTCTTTCATCCTCAATTTCTCCTTTGCAGGGATAGATTGTATATTAAATCTTTTGGGCCGACAAGTCTATTGGACCTTGGTCCAATACATCGTGTTTCAAACCCATCCTGTTTATAGCATTCCGGGGCCTTATTGTCAATAATTCCTATAGATTTTATATTATTTAATCCGCCGGCCTCGACGCCCTCACAATCCGGGGTATATTTGGACTGAGGCGGGCCACGATCTCGTAGTTAATGGTGCCTGCCCAGGACGCCAGCATGTCGGCAGTCACCTGGTCGGTCTGGGAACGGCCGAGCAGGACGACCGGATCCTCCAAACCGGCGGCCGGGATATCGGTGATGTCCGCTGTGATGAAATTCATGGCCACCCTCCCCCGCAGAGGGGCTCTCTGTCCCTCGATCAGGACGTGGGCGATGTTGGAGAGATGACGGGGATAACCATCCGAATACCCGATCGGGATCACGGCCAGCCGTGTGGCCCGCGTGGCCCGAAAGGAGCGTCCATATCCCACGAAGGCTCCCTGGGGGATGGATTTGACCTGGGCTATGCGGGCCTTCCAGGCCAGGACCGGCTTGAGCTCGAGCGGTTCCCGATCCTGCTGCAGACAAGAGACGTAGGTCTCCTTGGAGGGCCACATCCCATACAGACCGATCCCGATCCTCAGCATGTCAAAGTGGGTCTCCGGAAGTAGAATGGCCGCCGCCGTGCAGGACATGTGCCGGATGGGAACCCGCAAGTCTTGCTTTTCGAGTTCAGCCAGGGCGTGGGTGAAGCTGTCCAGTTGGCGCCGGGCATAGGTGTGATCGGTGGTGTCCTCGATATCGGCGAAGTGTGACGAGATTCCCTCTAGCACGATTCCGGGATACAGCCGCAGCTGCTCGATCATCGCGCCCAGTTTGCCGGGATCGACGCCCTGGCGATGGGTCCCGGTTTCAAGCTTGATGTGGACATAGGCCTGGAGCCGCCGGTCCTGGCAGAGGCGGCCCAGTCTCTCGATCGTCTCCGGATTGTACACCGTCAGCCTCAGGCCATGCACCACGGCCTCCTCGAGGTCGGACAGGGCAACATAACCCGAGATCAAAATCGGGGTCCGGATCCCTTGACCCCTCAGGGAGATTCCCTCTTCCAGGGAGTGCACACCCAGCCAGTCGGCGCCTTCCGCAAGGGCCAGGGCCGCAACCTGGGACATACCATGGCCGTAGGCATTGGCTTTGACCATGGCCAGGACCTTGCGCTCGGGCCCGACCAGGGCGCGGAACTGCTTGAGATTATGGGAGAGCGCTGCCAGGTCCAGCTCGATCCACTGGAGATGTTCCGTATTCATGGGACAGTCAGGCGGCGGCGGAATCGAGTCGGGACAGGTCCACCAGTCCCCGCAGCTGTTCCTCGATCAAGATCGTGTCCTGACGGCCCACGCCCGTGGAGATGATCGCGACCTTAACTTCCAGGAGGTCTTCGATGAGCTTGACATAATCCCGGAATCCCTGGGGAAGGTCATCCCAGGAACTCTGGCCGGCGATGCCGGTCCCCCATCCCTTTACGGTCCGGTAGCGGGGTTCCGCTTTTTCCAGGATCCAGCTTTCCAGAGGAAAACTCGGCAGCGTCTCCCCTTTGTAGGTGTAACCGACACAGACCTTGATCTCTTCGAGGCCATCCAGGACGTCCGGCTTGGTCAGGATGATCCGTTTGACGCCGTTCAAGCGGCAGGCATATGCCAACTGCACGGCATCCAGCCAGCCGCAGCGCCTGGGCCTCCCGGTGGTGGCGCCGTATTCCTGGCCGTGGTCCCGCAGGTATTCCCCCCATTGGTCAAAGGCCTCGGTGGGGAAGGGCCCTTCCCCGACCCGGGTTGTGTAAGCCTTGCATACACCCAGAACGGCGTCCAGCTTATCAGGACCGATTCCCAGGCCGGAGCATATGCCGCCGGCCGTGGAGTTGGAGGAGGTGACGAAGGGATAGGTACCGTGATCCACATCCAGGAGCGCGCCCTGCGCCCCCTCGTACAGCACGGGTTTCCCCTCTTTAAAAGCATTGTCCAGGAAGAACGAGACATCCCGGATATAGGGGCGGAGCTGCTCGGCATATTCCAAAAACTGCCGGACGATGGGTTCCGCCTCGAGCGGCTCTTTCCCATAGTGGGCAAGCAGGACGTTCTTCTCTTTCACATTGTGTTCGATCTTGGACCGCAGGAGGTCCGGATTGAGCAGGTCTCCGACCTTGATCCCCTGCCGATCGACCTTGTCCACG
>JBGUED010000031.1:0-11210 GCA_041821525.1 Candidatus Aminicenantaceae bacterium
TCGGATCGGGCGCTGCAGGCGCACGGCAGAGGGATCGTCCGTATAGACGAGTTGGCCTCCGATATGGACCTGAAGCCACTCCTCCTGATCCCCTGCACTCAGGCTGCGAATCACCGTTTCCAGCGGGCGCAGGCTCAGCCGCTCCCGGTGGATCTCCGTCGTCCCCTGGTGGACGATCAGGTCATCCTCCAGTGCCTCAAGCGGGCAGATCCCCAGGGTGATCTGCTCAACGCTTCTCATCAGGCTCAAGGCGACCTGAGGAGTGGCCGCGACCATCGGGCCGATGTCCTTGTAGGGGAACCAGAGCTCTCGCCAACGATCACCGCTGCGCGGCGCGAAAAATGCATGATCACTCTGATTGAACAGGCGTCCTGCCTGGGGTTCACTGTACTGCCCATCCGCATCGGTCAGCAGCTTCTCCCAGACCATCCCCTGCCGGGAAAGTCCCCAGATCCAGATCTTCTGGCCTGGCACATCATCATAACGGGCCCAGTGTCCGAAGCCGAAATTTGTGTCATGCCAGTAGCCGCCGAAAAAATTCTTATATTCTCCTACGGTAAAATAGCTCTTGTAGGATCCGAAGTCATTGTTGCGGTACCAGGACAGGTCGCGGCCCTCTGCATTCCTGGGCCAGGGCCGCAGCGGCTCAGAATACTGGTGGCCGATCCAGGAATTCCCTGGGAAAACATACTGCAGATCATCGCTCACCCGGACAGACGCATTCATCCACGCATAATAGGACTGATGGAAAGACGAGGGATTGTACCAGAAGGATCGTGTCTCGAAATAGGCCTTATCCGGGGGGACATGGATGGTCACGTTCCAGCGCGTCCGCGAAGGCAGGTCCAGGCTGCCCACCACACAGGATACGCTGCCGTCGGGATTGCTGCGGAGCATGTAATCCACGGGATGGGCACCTGAGGGCGCGTGTCCCAGGATTCCGAAATTGAACTCGATGCCGCCCGAGGTCCAGGGCCCGCGCAGGGCGATCTCACGGAATTTCAAGACCTTGTTGGTGTAGATAAACTCCTGATCCGTGGACCTTTCCGAAGCGCCCCAGACCTTGCCTCCCACTTCGGGCAGGACCGTCACCGCGATGTAGGGATTTTCCAGGCGTACCACGGTCCATTCCCGCTCTTCAGCCTCCAGGCTGAACTCATCGATGAACGAATAGGGATAGATGCGCGCCACACGATCCCAGAGGTCGTCGGACCGTGCCAGTACGGGCACGGGATCGGGATTGCCGAACGGGTACGTGGTTATGGTCTCCTTGGTTTCCTGGATCGAAGCCTGAGGCTGCGGAGAGCAGGCCCCGATCCAAAACACCAGCGCCAGGATCCCGAAAAGCAGAGTCCATGTTGTCGTTTTCATAGGATCTCTCCTGAAAGATCAGAGATGTTCATGAGACAATCTATACTTTTTCAACCAGGCAAAAACAAATCTCTTGCCCCCATCCCCCTTCGGGTCATTCCCCGCCGATCAGCATCTTCGTGATGCGGAAAGTGGGTGCCGTCATGCTGCGCTCGAGGTCGAGGTCATTGCCCAGCAGGTCGATGGTGTTCAGCATCTCGTCCGCGCTGCCGGCGATCGTCAATCCCTTGACCGGAAAGGCGATCCGGCCGTTCTCGATCCAGAATCCCGAGGCACCCCCGCTGAAGTTTCCATTGACGGGGTTGATGCCGTAGCCCGTTACTCCCTTTAGGAGGAGTCCCTTTTTCGTAGCCTTGAGTATCTCCTGCGGATCGGTATTTCCGGCGGCCATGTAAAAGCTGTGGGCTCCGATCCCGGGGAGGCTGCGGTATCCGCGTCGGCTGGCATTGCCGGTGCTTTTCACACCCGCCCGCTTGGCAACGATGGTGTTGTACAGGAACCCCTTGAGCATGCCCTGGTCCACGATGGTTCTCTTCTGCGTAGGTACTCCTTCCCCGTCGAAAGGAGAACTGGCCAGGCTCTTCGGCCTCGTGCCATCATCGAAGATCGTAATGAGCTCGGAACCGATCTTCTGATCCATACTGTCCCGGAGGAAGCTGGCACCCTGCAACACCCTCTCGCCGTTGACAGCGGCTAATATTCCTCCCAGGACGCCCCGCGCCGCATCCGGGTCGAAGATCACCGCCGCCTGCTGGGTCTTGACCGTCCGGGGATCCAGCATGGAGTAGGCGTCTTCCGCGGCCTTCCCTGCCACCTCTTCAGCCGGCTTGAAATCCGCGAAGAAGCGGCGTGAGCAGTATTCCCCTCCGGAGGATTTCTGATCCCCCTTCTCCGCTACTACCGAGACACCAAAAGAACAGGAGGATTCCTTATAGCTCTTGGAAAGCCCGTTGGAGTTGGCCAGGAATACCTCCGCCTCCCCTTCTGAAAAGCCGGCTCCGGCGCTTTTTGTGATGCGCCGGTCCTTCAAAGCCAGCTCTTCCACCTTTTTGGCGAGGGAGATCTTCTCGTCCATGGAAACGCTCGCCAATCCAGGATCGAAGAGCTCTCCGACATCTGTTATACCGAGGTCATCCGGTAGCACGTTGTTTTCATCCGGTGTGGTATGTGCAGCGAATTGCACGGCTCTTTGAATCGCATCGTCCAGGGAGGCATCCGATAGGTCGTTACAGTGGGCAAAAGCCATGCTGCCCTTGACAAAGACCCGAAAGCCCGCACCATGGGAGGAGGCCTCTTCGACCGTCTCCACCTCGCCGTTGCGGACCTCGATGCTGAGATTCCTGCCCGATTCGAGATAGGCCTCGGCTCTATCCGCTCCCTGGTTGAGGCAATTTTTTACGAGTTGTTCAGCTAACGCTGTGTAGTCTTCCATGGCGTTCATCTCCTCCGGCTTCCGCCCACGTTGATGCCCCGGATCCTCACGGTCGGCTGGCCGGCCGAGACTTCACAGGACTGCCCCTTGCCGCAGATTCCCGGCCCGAAAGCAAGGTCGTCTCCCACAGCGTCGATGTTGGCGATGATGTCAAGACAGTTGCCGATCAGGGTGGCCCCCTTGACGGGCGTGGTCTTCCTGCCCTTTTCGACCAGATAGGCCTCGCGGCAGGTGAAATTGAACACGCCGGTCGTGGGATTGACGCTTCCCCCGCTCAGGCTCTGGACATAGATCCCGTTCTCAGTAGAAGCCATGATATCCTCCGGCCTGTCCTTTCCCCGGTCGATGAAGGTATTGGTCATCCGGGGGATGGGGATGTGGCGAAAGGTCTCGCGCCGGCCGTTTCCGGTACGTTCCATGCCGATCTGCTTCGCCGAGAGGATGTCAGTCATGAACTTGACCAGGACGCCCTTGTCGATCAGGATGTTGCGCTTCATCTGCGTGCCCTCATCATCGAAATCGGTGGTACCGCGCATGTTGGGAAGACTGCCGTCATCCACCATGGTGAACACGTCGCTGGCCACTTTCTGCCCCAGCTTGCCTGTGAACACACCGATCTGACGAGCAATATTGTCAGCTTCGAGCGGATGTCCCACTGCCTCATGGACCAGGACTCCACCCCAACCGTTCTGCATGACCACGTCCATCCTGCCCGCCGGGCAGTCTGTGGCCTCCAGCATGGCGATGGATTCTCGGGCACAGGTGCGGGCCACTTCTTCGGGCGGGAACTGCTCGAACATCTCGAATCCCATGTGTTTGCTCAGGCGCTCCCTCCCCATGTGGCGGGTGTTGTTTCCCTCTCCCAGAGTCTGCACGATGAAAAACATGTGGGGCAGCGCATCGCTGAGCAGAACGCCCTCACTGGTGGCGATGGTGCGTCCCCTAATCTCATCGTAATAGCTGATGGAGGCCATCTTGATGCGGGGATCGTAATCCATTGCTGCCTGGTTGGCCCGCTGCATAACCTCCAGCCTGTCGGCATCGCCCACCTCGTTCAAGGGCAGCCGCACGCTGACATAGGAAGGCCGCCCCTGAAACGCCACATCGACGGGTATTGTCACATCGGTGTTGAGCGCCACATAAGCGGCGACCTCGGCGGCCTGCGTTAGTTTTTCCGCTGTGACCTCGTCCGTATAGGCAAATCCAGTCTTGTCCCCGGAAATGACGCGTACGCCGGCCCCCTGGCTGATCCCAAAAACAGCGCTCTTGAACTTGGATTCCTCCATCAGGATGCGGCGGGAGATCCGATTCTCGAAATACACATCCGCGAAATCTCCGCCCTTCTCCAGGGCCTTCCGGAGCGTGGCATTGATGAGCCCCGGATCGATGGCCTTCTGGACGGCCAGTCGTTCTGATCCCCTGCAGGAAATGAGCTGCGTCAGGAGGGCAGGAGTCGCAGCCAGCGCCACGCTTCCCTTGAGGCTGAGGCTGAGGAACTTGCGCCGGGGAATATCCGTCACAACATACTTTGCAATATCCATGCATGACCTCTCTTAAGATTTTTTTACATTATATGAAAATCCCCTCCGGTTTCAAACTTTTTTATCATGACAGGAGGCCTCCTCAGGGATGTCGAGTAACGTCGCAAGAGGCGACCGCGTACATAAGGGGAAGAGACCTGAGGACTTGAGGGAGGAGGAATAGGCAGGGAGCCGGAGCTGCGAGAGCAGAACCGGCGCATGCAGGCAGGGCCGATCAGTAGGCCATTTTGATGTTCTTCTTGTTCAGTGTGATTCCCATGGCCAGGTCCAGCTGGGCCTGGGTCAGCACATAGTCGAGTGCGGCCCGCAGCAGTGTGCTGCTGGCATTGGCCAGGTCACGCTGATGCTGCAGGACAATGTAATTTGTGGTCATCCCCACCCTCAGTTTTTTTTCTTCGACTTCGAGCTTCCGTTCGGCCAGGTCGCGCGCCACCTGATAGGCCTGGACCCGCTTGTAATTGGTGTTCACCAGGCGAACGGCATTCCGGACCTCGAGGAAGATCTGCTTCTCCTGGCTCTTGATCTGGGTCAGGGACTGATCCAGGGCAAGGCGGGCCCGGGATTCTGCGGCCCGGGTAAAGAAAGTCTGGGTGGGGATGGTCAGTGTAAGGCCGATGGCCCAGTTGCGGTACTCGAAGTTGAAGGCATCCCGCAGGGAGTCGGTACCCGTGCCGGGGATCTGACCGACGACGATGCCGGTATAGGGATCGTTGTCCTGGTAGATGAGCTGTGTCCCTGAGATGCCGGGGCTCCAGTAGTTGAAAGCCAGGCTGAGGTCGGGCAGGAGCTGGTTTCTGGCAAAACTGAGGTCCAGATCGCGGTTCTCCAGGTCATAGCGACGGGCCTGAAGGTCAGGGCGGTTGAGGAGCGCAACTTTCAGGGCCTCATCCACATCAATCTCCAGCCTCTCGAATTCCGGCCTCTCTACAGGATCGATTAAGATCAGTGGGCTCTCCGCATCCGTGAACGAATTAAGCATGGTCTTGAGGGTGTCCTCCCTGTTTTCCACCGCCACCCCGGCTTGAAGGATGTCCGCTTCCCGGGTGGCCACCTCGGCTTCGGCGGTGAGGATCTCGATCGGGGCCAGCGTTCCCACCTCAACCTCTTTCCGGTTCTTGCGCAGGAGGTCCTGGGCCAGCTCCAGGGATTGATTCATGACTTTGAGATTCTCCACGGCGAACACCAGGTTCCAGTAGGCTTCCTCCACATCAAAGACCGTCATGAGGAGAGAGGACTTGAACTGGCTGTCGGAAACGTTCAGGTTGTTCTGAGCGATGATGATCTCACGCCGGCTGGTCTTGAAGCCGAAGTTTTTAAGCAGGGGCTGTTCGAAACGGAAGGAAAGGGTCGAACCGTAGCGTGGATTGATGATCTGGAAAGACTGGTTGGTGTCGTTTTTATAAGAAATCAGGTTAATGGAGAGCCGGCCCCCGGTGGGAATTTCCTGGTCGATGCGGGCCGACCAGTCTCCGTACTCGGACACCAGGGTCTCGTCAGTATCGAGGAACGAATACGAGGGGCTCTGCTGGTTCTGTTTGCTGAAACCGAAGGTCAGCTGCGGCAGGAATTTTTCAGTGGCCTGTAGGATAGTCATCTCAGCGATCTGCGGATTGAACACCTGCACAGCGATGTCCAGGTTATTCTTGACAGCGGCTACGATGCATTCCTCCAGCGTCATCTTGACTTGTCTCTGCTGGCCCCAAAGGGGTGAGAGGACGAGCGCAGTGCTCAAGAGGATCAAAAGGGATCTTGTCTTTGTCATGGGCTTGACTCCATTCTCATGCGTGCTCGAACTGGGGAAATATTTTACTCCTGGACCCAACCGTCCAACAGGCTAATGATCTTCTGGCCGTAGGCGGCGTTCTTTTCCGAATGAGTCACCTGGATAATAGTGGTCCCACCCTGGTTCAGTTCCTTGAACATCTCCATGATGGTCTCCCCTTCCTTGGAGTTCAGGTTCCCGGTGGGCTCATCGGCCAGTATGAGATTGGGCTCTATGATCAGGGCTCGAGCCACGGCCACGCGCTGCTGCTGGCCTCCAGAGAGCTGATTGGGGAAGAGTTTCTGTTTGCCAACAATGTTGAACTTGTCCAGCATGTCGCACACGCGGCTCTTGCGTTCAGAGCCCTTGACCTTTTTGTAGAGCAGCGGGGTTTCCAGGTTTTCGTAGACTGTGAGGTCATCGATGAGGTGATAGCTCTGGAACACGAACCCAATGTGGTTCTTATGGATATCCGAACGCTGGCGTTCGCTCAGGCGGTGAATCTCCCTATCATAGAAGAAATACTCACCGGATGAAGGCGTGTCCAGCATCCCTATGATATGGAGCAATGTGGACTTCCCAGCCCCGGATGGCCCCATGATAGTGACGAAATCTCCCTCATTCACCTCCATATCGATGTCGCGCAGCACAAATGTCTTCACGAAACCACTGGAGTAATACTTAGTGATATTTCGCAGTTTTAGCATTGTCTTCCGTACCTCCTCAGCCGCTTCCTCGGGATTCAGGCTCACATGACCGGGGAAGGAATGGCTGGCACCATCCTAATCCGAGACTTTCTTCTGGAACATGATCGGGATGTTCTTTTTCGTGGGAATACCGATCTGGATCAGCCTCCAGTCGCGATCATGTTCCTTGATGACCCGTTTGATGGTGGAGACCTTATCTATCGTCTCCGAACACTCGGATTCCCATTCAACGATCTCAACCCGATACTTAATGGTTCTCTTTTTTCCGTTGATCCGGACGTCGATCTCGATGTTCTGTTCCGATTCATAGGTGGGAATCTGTACGACGACTTCTTTCATGCTCATCCTCCTTGACTCGGTTCACGGCCGCGGGCCGTGGCTAACCGGTCTCCGTAGATGGCTCCTGTCCCAGTACTCAGATCCGGAATTCTTTCTGGATGTTCTCCGATACGACATGCCCGTCAAACAGATGCACGATGCGCTGGCTGTACTCCGCATAGGCTGGGGAGTGCGTGACCATCACGATGGTGGTGCCCGCCTCATGCAGCTCGTTCATGATCTTCATGACTTCTTCGCCGTGCGCCGAGTCCAGGTTTCCTGTAGGCTCGTCGGCCAGGATCAGCTTGGGCCTGGCCACCACTGCCCGGCCCACGGCCACACGCTGCTGCTGGCCTCCGGACAACTGCTGGGGGAAGTGATTCTTACGGGCCATGATCTCCATGGTCTCCATGGCTTCCGAGACTCTCTTCTTCCGTTCCGCCGAAGAGTATCCCAGGTACAGGAGAGGCAGTTCGATGTTCTCGTAAACAGTCAGCTCGTCGATCAGGTTAAAACTCTGGAACACAAAGCCGATGTTGTTCTTGCGCAGGTTGGCTCGCTGTCTCTCTGAATACTTGGCGACTTCCTCTTCAAAAAAGAAATACTCTCCGCCGCTCGGCTTGTCGATCATTCCCAGGATGTTCAGAAGTGTCGATTTGCCGCACCCCGAGGGTCCCATAATAGCAACATATTCGCCCTCTTTCACCTCCAGGGTGATGTTGTTCAGGGCTGTTGTCTCCACGTCCTCGGTCAGATAGACTTTGGTGAGGCTGTTGAGTTTGATCATATTTTTCCTCCCGTTATAGGTTATATCTCGCTGGCAGCCTGTGGCTCCCAGTCATTCTATGATACTTATTATTAGATCTCATTTCCATCCTTAGTCTATATACGTTATTTTAGGACCAAGCGTTCCATGTCGCCGAAGCTCTCATAGGACGAGGTGATCACCTTCTCTCCCGGCTCCAGGCCTTCCACCACTTCATAGACCTGCGTGTTGTAGCGGTTGGTCCGGATCCGGCGTTTGACAGCGAGCGTCTCATCCGCGTCGACCACATAGACCCAGTTGCCTCCGGTCGTTTGGAAGAATCCGCCTCGGGCCAGAACCACGGCCTCTTCCAGGTCTCCCAGGTTGAGCCGAATGTGCAGGGTCATGCCGCGGGTCATCCCCGCGGGATGTTGTTCCCCGTTGAATAGCATGTCTACCTCGAAGCGGCCATCCGTGACCTCCATGTATTTGCGGCTCACCTTAAGTTCGTAGGACCCGCCCGAGAAATCGAAGGTCCCGATGCGGCCCTCTTCCACGCGGGAGATCCAGTGTTCATCGATGCCCACGACCACCCTGAAGGAGTCCAGCACATCGATCTGGCCCAGGCGCTGCCCCGGATTCTTGCGCTGGCCGATCTCGGCATCCAGGGCAGTCAGGAACCCGGAGATGGGGGCACGCAGGACCAGGTTCTCCAGCTTCTGCTTGATGATGGCCAGGTTTTCCTGCATGCGGAGGAGCGATTCATCGAGCGCCTTGACTTGATTTCCACGGAATTCGATGTCGTTTTTCTGGCTCTCGATTGTTAGTTCCCGTCGTTTGATCCAGTAATCGTATTCATCCTTGGCCAACTCGTATTGATGCTGCGAGATCAGGCTCTCCTTGATCAACTCGCTGTAACGATCGTATGTCCGCCTGCTTTGCGCCAGGGAGTTGTCCACCTGGGCAAGCTGTTGGCTCAGCGTCAATCGCCGTTGATCCAGACTAAGCTGCGTATTACGAAGGTTGTTCTGGGTCTGGAACATCTCCGATTCCCGCCACATGATGTTCATGAGCAGGTCCGTATTCTCCAAACGGAGGATGGGATCTCCCTTGGCGATCCTGGTCCCGGATTCGAGAAAGACCTCTTCGACCACACCGCCTTCCACAGCATCCAGATGGTAAGAATCTATTGGTTCCACAGCTCCCATAACAGGAATGAACTCCTGGAACGGCTCACGTTTCACGGTCGAGATGGTCAGGCGGTCCTTCTCCACATTCAGCGTTGATTTATTCAACTTGAACAGGAACAAATACAGCACTACAACAACAAAGGCCGCGATCGCCGCATACGTCGCGATCCGCTTGGGCGGCCATTTCTTCTTTTTTATCGTGCGGTCCATGCCCATTTTCTTCCTCCTACTTCGTTTTGATGCATTTCGGCATGTGAACGTTGTCTCCTCAGGCGATATTTAAGCAATAATCATGCCACATTTACGATTTCAAGGAAAATGTCCGGATCCATGGGGGGAGGGAGATCTATTTCCACCTGAACCCGGGATGTAACATTGACAAATAGTGTACGATGAGTTAACAAAGAGTGTACGTTTTCGGACATTCGTTCAGGGAGAGGCAATGCTCTCTGCCCTGGAAACGGAAAACGGCACACTTATTGCAGAATAGTAAATTGAATTCTTATATTGAATAATTCAGGATGGACCTGGATGATTTACGATTAGGGAAAAAAATATGACAAAAAAGTCCGGCAAGGTACTCATCATCGACGATAACCAGGATATCCTGCAGGCTGCGCGTCTGTTTTTAAAGCAGCACACCGCCTTGGTCCATACCGAGAACGATCCCAAATCCATCCCCAACTGCCTCACGAACGAGAGCTATGATGTGGTTTTTCTGGACATGAACTTTGCCAAGGGGGCCACCAGCGGGCAGGAGGGCTTCTACTGGCTGGACAGGATCATGGAGATCGATCCATCCATCATCGTAATCCTTATCACGGCCTTCGGTGATGTGGACATGGCGGTCCGGTCCATCAAGGAAGGCGCGACCGATTTCATCCTGAAACCCTGGCAGAACGAAAAGCTGCTGGCCACATTCTCCGCCGCCTTAAAGCTGCGCAGATCCCGTCTCGAGGCCACCAGCCTGCGTTCCCGCCAGAAACAGTTGAGTGCCGACATGGACCAACCCTTCCATGATTTCATCGGCGTAAGCTCCGCCATGAATCAGGTCTTTGATATCATCGAGAAGGTGGGACAAACAGATGCCAACGTGCTCATCCTGGGCGAGAACGGGACCGGAAAGGAACTGGTCGCCCGGGCCCTGCACCGTCACTCCCCACGAGCGGATGAGGTGTTCATCAGTGTCGACATGGGGGCCTTGAGCGAGACTCTGTTCGAAAGCGAGCTGTTCGGACACGTCAAGGGTGCCTTCACAGATGCCCGGGAAGACCGGATCGGCCGCTTCGAGATCGCATCGGGAGGCACGCTCTTCCTGGACGAGATCTGCAACCTGCCACTCACACTGCAGGCCAAACTCCTGCGCGTGGTCGAGACCCGTTCCATCACTCGGCTTGGTTCCAATAAATCCATAGATGTGGACGTACGTCTGGTCTGTGCCACCAACATGCCGATCCAGGAGATGGTGGCTAATAAAGAATTCCGGCAGGACCTGCTCTACCGTGTCAACACGGTGGAGCTCCCGATTCCTCCCTTACGTGAGAGACCCGAAGACATCCCCCTTCTGATCGACCATTTCCTAAAGATCTACAGCAAGAAGTATAAAAAGGACATCAAACGCCTGAACACTGCTACGCTGAAGAAGCTGGAAAAATACCATTGGCCCGGCAATGTGCGGGAACTCCAGCACGCCATCGAACGAGCGGTCATCATGAGCGAAGACCCGGTGCTCCAGCCCGGGGACTTCTTCCTCGCCTCTCCCGAAGCCGGGGGCGACGGCGTGGTCTTCGACGATTACAACCTGGACAGCATCGAAAAGACCATCATCCGGAAGGTCATCAGCAAATATGGCGGCAACATCAGCCATGCCGCCAAGGAATTGGGGCTCTCTCGCACCTCACTATACCGACGGTTGGAAAAATATGGCCTTTAAACGCTTCCGCTTCCACGTGATCGGGCGAACTCTGATCCTGGCCCTCTCGGTCGCCTTTTTATTCTTCCTCTTGTTCCGGACCCAACTCTTCGCTGCCCTTTTCATCACGGGCGTACTGATCATATACCAGGTGTACTCCCTCATCCGCTATGTCGAGGTGACCAACCGCGACCTGACACGTTTCTTCGAATCCATCAAATACGGTGATTTC
>JBGUED010000032.1:0-11206 GCA_041821525.1 Candidatus Aminicenantaceae bacterium
GGCCAGTGTGAGCGGCGCTTCCAGGTTCAGGGGGTCGCCTCTTCTCAGGGACCCCAGCGTGGTCTTCTCCAGGGTTTCCTGCGAGAGATTGAAATACAGTGAGTCGCCATCCTTCCGGATGATGCTCAGGCAGACCCCGTTGACGGCCAGGCTGTCACCCAGAGCAAGGGTGCGGGCCAACTCCGAAACCTTGAGGCCCATCTCTTTTCGGCCCCTCTGAAATCCCTGAAACTCACCTTGGTGTGTGATTATGCCTGTAAACATCAGAAATACCCCTCGATCAGGACGTCATCCTGGATTCGGAACTCCCGGATCCGCTTGAGGCCCTGAGCGTCTTGCAGGTCCTGGATCCCTCCCCCTTGAAAGAACGACGGGGCACGGGTCCCGCCGATTAGCTTGGGAGAGACGGTGACCAGGAACTTGTCGGCCAGGCCCTTCTCCAGGAAATCCGTGTGGATCCTCCCCCCTCCTTCCACGAGAATGCTGGAAATCTCTTGCCCTGCGAGCCAGTCCAGAATCTTCGGGAGCTGCAGGCGTCCCTGTGAGAGCGGAACAGAGACGATTCTCACACCTAATTTTTCCAGAGTAAGCCTCTTTCTGGCTGGGGCATGCGGGCCCGTGAAGATCAGGATGCTTCCTCGGGACTGCGTCTCCAGGATCCGTGCCGTGAGAGGAAACCTGAGGCGGGTATCCAGTATGACACGAACCTGCTGTTTCCCGCGCCAGTGGGGATGCCGGACCGTGAGCCGGGGATCGTCCTTGAGGATGGTGTTGATCCCCACCAGCAGGGCATCGTATTCTCCCCTGACCAGATGGATGTATTCCCGTGTAGCCGGGGAGGATATCCACTGTGAGACTGAAGACGCGGTCGCGATCTTGCCGTCCAGCGAAACCGCTGCCTTTAGGGTCACGAAGGGAACATTCTGCGTGGCATACTTGATGTAGACCTCATTCAGCGTCCTGTTTCGCTCCTTCAGCAATCCCACGGACACCTGGATCCCGGAGGCACGTATCCTGCGGACACCCTTCCGGTAGACCTGGGGATTGGGGTCATAGTCGGAGATTACGACGCGTTTCAGGCCAGACTGCCGGACGAGATCGACACAGGGCGGTGTGCGGCCCCAGTGTGTGCACGGCTCCAGTGTGATATAGGCCGTGGCGTCCCGGGCCCGCTGTCCCGCCCGTTCCAGGGCCACGGCTTCTGCATGGGGCCTGCCGGCCTTCTCGTGGTACCCCCAGCCGATGATCTCTCCGGCGCGTACGACCAGCGCTCCCACATAGGGATTGGGGCTGGTGTATCCCCGGGCTTTTTCAGCCAGGGCATAGCACATCTCCAGGTAGTTCATATCTTGGATGCGGGAGTTCATGAGATCAGCGCATCGGCGAATTCCTGGGGGGAAAATGGGAGTATGTCCGAGTCTCCCTCGCCGGTCCCGATGAATTTTATGGGAAGCCTGAGTTCATCCACGATACTGAGAGCACACCCGCCCTTGGCGGTGCCGTCCAGTTTGGAGAGGAATATGCCTGTGATGGCGGAGAACTTCAGGAATTCCCGTGCCTGGATCAGGGCATTCTGGCCGATGCTGGCGTCCAGTACCAGGAACACTTCCTGGGGGGCCTGTTCGATCTCACGGGAGACGATCTTCTGGATCTTTTCGAGCTCGCTCATGAGGTTTGCGTTGGTGTGGACGCGGCCCGCAGTATCGATCAGCAGGAGGTCGAACTGCCTGGCCTGGAACGACTGCAGGGCATCGTAGGTCACGGAGGCCGGGTCTGCCCCGTATTGACCTCTGACTACCGGGATATTCAGGCGTTTCCCCCAGATGGAGAGCTGTTCCTGCGCCGCGGCCCGGAACGTATCCGCCGCTACCATCATGACCTGTTTTCCGTCAGCCTGAAAAAACCGGGCCAGTTTGGCCAGGGAGGTGGTCTTGCCTCCTCCGTTGATCCCCACGAACATGGCTACGGACTGGGGCTGATTCAGCGCGGTCGTGACCGGATGCTGTGAAAGGATGGAGACGATCTCCTGCCTCAGTAGGGAGCGGATCCCCTGTTGGGAGTCGGTTTTCTTGCTGTTCTCACGCAGGTGTTCGATGATTCTTTCGCCGGTCGACACCCCGATATCCGCAAGGATGAGGGTTTCCATGAGGTCATCCAGGATCTCCTCCCGATTCTTTTTGCTGGACAACAGCTCGTCGATCCTGCTTTTTACAGTCTGGCGGGTCCGGAACAGCTTCTCTTTGAGGTTGGTCATGACGGCACTGCCATTATATTTTTCGGTCCCCCCAAAGTCAACGAATCCCGGGAGTAGGAATACCATTGAGGGTTAGGAGGAGTTGTGGTATGGTTATGGGCTCAATGAAGCAAAACGAGTGGATTCTTCCCGACGCAGACCCCAGGGCCGATTCTCTGGCCGCTGCCCTCGGCATCCCCGTCAAGATTGCCAGGATCCTGGTCAACCGCAAAATCACCGATGCCGAGGGGGCCCAGAGCTTCCTGCATGGGACCCTGGAGGATGTGCACGATCCCTTCCTCCTGCAGGGCATGCGCACAGCCGTAGAGAGGCTCCGGAAGGCCGCGTCTCGAGGCGAAAAGGTTCTGATCTTCGGGGATTACGATGTGGACGGCGTGCTGTCTGTCGTCATCCTCTCCCGGGCGCTCAGTACTCTGGGGGCCGAGGTAGACTACTACATCCCCGATCGTCTGGAGGAGGGCTACGGCCTCAAGATGAGTCACCTCCAGATTGTAGAAGAAAAACAGGCGCGCGTCGTCATCAGTGTGGACTGCGGCATCAAAGCCATGGATTTTGTGCGGGAAGCCTCCAGCAAAGGCGTGGATGTAATCATAACAGACCATCATCTGCCCGGGGACCAGCTCCCCGAGGCCTTGGCGGTGCTCAATCCCGTGGTACCGGAATCCGGATACCCGCACAAGAGCCTGGCCGGCATCGGGGTGGTCTTCAAGCTCATCCAGGCGCTTTTTCAGGGGCATCCCAGAGAGTCCCAGCTTCCCCATTATCTGAAATTGGTGTCCATCGGGACTGTGGCGGATATCGTGTCGCTGACCGGGGAGAACCGGATCTTTGTCAAATACGGCCTGCAAGGATTGGAGGGCGTCTCCAACCTGGGATTGAAGAGCCTGCTCTCGGTCTGCGGCCTGGAGCACAAGCGCGTCCAGGTTTCGGACATCGGTTTCCGCATCGCACCCCGTATCAATGCGGCCGGGCGGATGGGGAGAGCGGACCTGGCCGTCCAGTTGTTCTTTTCCGGATCGGAAGAAGAGGCCAGACGGATCGCTTCCGAGTTGAACGACATGAACAGGATCCGTCAGGGGATTGAGAAAAAGATATACGCCCAGGCGACACAACGGATCAGATCCCAGTCCCTGGACCAGCGCTATAAACTGCTTGTCCTGGGGTGTGACGAATGGCATCGTGGCGTCATCGGGATCGTGGCCTCCAAGCTCAAGGAGGATTTCCATCGGCCCGTTCTGCTGTTTGCTTACGATGATGGGAAGGCCCACGGGTCGGGCCGCTCCATCCGCGAGTTCCCTCTAATCGAATGCCTGGACCACAACCGCCAGTATTTTCACAACTATGGGGGACACCCCATGGCCGTGGGCTGCGAGCTCGGGATCGACGACCTCCCGCAGCTCAAGCAGGCCATGAACGCCTATGTCGACAACCGTATCACGGAAGAAGACCTCAGGCGGAAGATCCGGATCGATACCCGACTAGACTTCGACGAGATCGGTGCTGCCTTCCTTGACCATTTTGCTCTCCTCTCCCCCTTCGGGGTCGGCAATCCCAAACCCATCTTTACCACGGATGATGTCGAAGTAGTGGCGGCTCCCCGTCGGCTTCAGGAACAACACATCAAACTCCTCCTGAAACATAATGGGCGGTATTTCGATGCCGTGGGTTGGGGCAAAGGCGACTGGATCGATTCTCTCAGCAAGGGCGGCCGCATCTCAGTGGTGTACTCACTCCAGGTCAAGGAGTACCTGGGTCAAGAGCGACTGACTCTCGTCCTGGAGGACATGCGGCAGTTCAGGACATCTCCAACCTGAGCCAGGCCCCGGTATCTCAGTTCAGTCCCCCCGGATCAGCCGGATGAAGGAAACGGCCTCCAGGGAATTCAATTTGCGTGTCGGACAGGGTATAATAGGATCGGCATGAAAAAACAAAGGATCCGGCCGGCCCTGATATTCAAGGTCTTCATCGCGCTGTTCATGCTTGCAGCCGTGTCCCTGATCATCCAGAATTTCGTCAACCGGTCACGGCTCAGGCCCAGGGTTCCCCATGTGGAAACAGAGATCGCAGAGCAGAAGGTGGAGACCACTGAGGAGATCCAGCATTTCCAATTGAGAAGGGGGGAAATCGACTATGTAGCCCAGGCGGCCCGGCATTACATCGGTGAGGACGGGCTCTATCACCTGGAGGGTGATGTCCAGCTCAAGTTTCCCGGCCGGGCCGACGGGGAAGATGTCGTGCTAACGGCCGGAGAGATCGTGCACGACCGTGAGAACGCTTTCTTTCGTATGCTGGGCGGAGCTGTCCTGGCGGTCAAAGACATCCGGATCGAAGCGGAGTCTTTCGAATACCAGACCGAGGAAGAACGCCTGCTCACTGATCGCCCGGTCAGATTTACTTCTGAGCGGATTTCGGGGTCGGCAAAAGAGGCTGTGTATCGGGCGACGAACCAGAGACTGATCCTGCGGAAAGAGGTCCGGTTGAGCCTGACGACCGCCTCGGACCCATCCCGGCCCGTACAGATCGAAGGAAATGAACTGGATTACCTGCATTCCCAGGGATCGGGTGCCATTCGGGGAGATGCCCGCATCCATGCCGGGGAAAGCTTCGCCGATGCCTCCCTCATTCGCTTCGATCTCTTTTCCAACAAGGAAAACCTCCGGAAAGTCCTCATGCAGGGAGATGTCCATCTCGTGACGACAGGCGAGGATTCCTCAGGGTCCGATCCTGAAACCGAGGGGCAGGCTGTTCGACCGGAGCGCCGGGAGCTCAGGGCACGAAAGGTGGTGATCCGGGCCTGGCATAATTCTCAGGAGATCCGATCCCTGGAGGCCGAGGGAAAATGCTACTTGCGGCAGGATACCGCGGGAGGGGAGTTCATCGAGACCACGGCCGACCGCTTGGACATCCAGTTCAACCGTAAGGGGGGGATGAGGACGTTTCATGCCAGGGGCCACGTCAACATGGCGGAGCAGCGGGAGGGAGAGAGCCGCACGGTGCGCGGCGGTGTCCTTTCCATCGAGGGGAAAAAACAGATCCTGCATGTGGAAAGCAGTGAGGAGTCGAGGGCGCGGATCAAAGCCGGGGACTACGAGATCGAAGCGGATGTCCTGGACATCATGCTCAACAGCCGGAACCTGGAGGCGGCAGGGAAGGTCAATGTCATCATGACCTCGCCGAAGGAGGAAGCGCCTGCGGTCGGATTCTTCGGCGGAACGGATGACATTTTTGTCAAAGCGGAAGAAATGAGATATTCTGGAGAGAACAGGCGTTTTCTGTTTAAGGGCGACGTGAAAGTCTGGCAGGGAAAGGAAACGATGCTGACCCAGGAAATGACCATTTTCCGGGAGGGGGGGAACATGGTCTGCCGTGAGGGAGTGGAGACCCACATCACGGTCAATCCCAAGGGTGAGGAGTACGACCTCGAGATCCGTGCCGACACCCTGGAGTACAAGCCGAGTACCAGACGCCTGACCTACAGCGGCGACGTCATCGTCAAGGTGGAAGCCTCGGAACTGAAGGCGGACGAGCTCAACATACGCCTCAGCGAAGAGGATAACAAGATACAGACATTGCTCGCCCTCGGCGATGTCGAAGTCATCCGAGATCTGTACAGGGCAGAGGGTCAGGAGGCCGTTTTCAACCTGGAAAAGGAAACCATCCAGTTGAGCGGGAGCCCGGTTCTGACGCACCAGCAGAAGGGCCGGGTCCAGGGGAACAAATTGACTTTTTACCTGGCCGATGATAGAATCATCGTCGAAAATAAAGGTAGGGAAAGGTCCGAGACCGTCATTAAACAATCGTGAAAGATGAACCATCAGCTGGAAGCGTTAGGGCTGGAAAAAAGCTACCACAGGAAAAAGGTCGTCGATGACGTCTCCGTCAAAGTCCGGAAGGGTGAAATTGTTGGACTCCTGGGTCCGAATGGGGCCGGAAAGACCACGACGTTCTCCTTGATCCTCGGGCTGGTCCCTTCAGATGGAGGGCATGTCTATCTGGACGGAGAGGACATCACCCATCTTCCCATGTATGCCCGCGCCCGCCGGGGGCTCTGTCTGCTCCCTCAGGAGCCTTCCGCCTTCCGCCGGTTGAGTGTGCGTGACAACCTTCTCTCCATACGGGAGATGAGCCGCGATTTTGATGAGCGCAGCAGCGGCGACCCCGACACCATCCTCAAGGAGCTTGGGCTGATCCGGCTGGCTGATGCCAAGGCCTACACACTCTCGGGAGGAGAACGACGGAGGCTGGAGATCGCTCGTGCCCTGGTAGCGGAGCCGGAATACATCCTCCTGGATGAGCCGTTCACCGGGATAGATCCCCTGGCGATCTCGGACCTGCAGGACCTCATACTTTCCCTGCGGGCCAGGGGGCTCGGACTGCTGATCACCGATCACAGCGTCCGAGCGACACTCAAGATCACCGACCGGGCCTATATCATCGACAAAGGCAGGATCTTGAAGGAAGGCGTCCCGGATAAATTGGTTGCTTCGTTCGAAGTCCAGCAGAGCTATCTGGGCGAGGGCTTCAATCTGGATTGATCATGGCGCTCAAACAGCAGCTTCATCAACGGCAGGTACAGAGGCTCATCCTGGCCCCTGCGCTGCAGCAGGCCATCAAACTGCTTCCCCTGACGAACCTGGAGTTGATCGAGATCATCGATGCCGAGCTCTCGCAGAACCCCATGCTCGAAACCCAGGAAGAAGAGGCCCCTGAAAAGCAGCAGGAGGAGACTGAAAAGGAGAACCCAGCGGAGGCCGCTGAATCCGAGGCCGACGATGCGGAGAGCCTGATCGAAGACAAGGAGTTCGAGACGTTTTTTCAGGAGTATTTTGACGATGGATTCCGCTCCCTCTCCTTTGAAAAAAAAGAAGCGCCGATGCTGGAGAACTTCGTCTCCCGCTCGCTCTCGCTGTGGGATCATCTTGATTGGCAGGCCAACCTGACCTTTTTTGATCCCAAGGAGAAGGAGATTGCACAGTACATCATAGGGAACATCAACGAGGATGGGTATCTGACGGTCTCCCCGGACGAGCTTTGTGCGAGCACTGGAGCGGACCTAGAGCAGGTGGAGGCCATTCGGGAAAAGGTCAAGAATTTTGATCCCGTGGGAGTTGGAAGCCTTTCGCTGCAGGAATCGCTCCTCGTCCAGATGGAGTATTTCGGCATAGAAGATCCGGTGACGAAGGAGATCGTCCAGGATCATCTCTTTCTCCTGGAGAAGTCTGACTTTTCCCTGCTCGCCAAGGAACTGGGGCTGTCTCGGGACTCGATCAAGGCCCACATCGAGGTCATCAAAAGGCTGGACCCGACTCCGGGCCGGAAGTACAGTCAGGAGAAAACGAACTACGTGGTCCCGGACATCATCGTGACCAAGGAGGACGGCGAGCTCAAGATCACTCTCAACGATGAAGGGATGCCGCGCCTTCGCATCAACAGTTACTATAAAAAAATGCTGGCGCAGGCGTCCCGGGAAGACAGCGAAGCCAGCCAGTATCTGAAAGACAAAATGAAAAAGGCCTTCTGGTTTTTGCGCAGCCTGGACCAGCGGAAGAACACGATATACAAGGTGGCACAGTTCATCGTCGATAAACAGACGGACTTTCTCGAGCAGGGGCTGGATTTTATAAAACCCCTGACACTGGTGGAACTGGCCCAGGAGATTGGTGTCCATGAGTCCACGGTGGGTCGAGTGGTCGCCAACAAACACATGATGACGCCCCGGGGGATATTCCCGCTCAAATATTTTTTCCACAAATCCCTGTCCGGAGACTTCGGTGAAGAGATCTCCTCCCTTCGCGTGAAGGAGCGGATCCGCACGATGGTTGAGAACGAGGACAAGGATCAACCCCTCAGCGACATCGAGATCGAGACCAACCTGGCGAGGGAGAATTTCAGGATCGCCCGCAGGACAGTGGCCAAATACCGGAAACAGCTGTCCATCCCACCCTCGCATATTCGTAAGCGAAAATACTGGATGGAGGAATCGTAATGACCGTCACGTATACCGCACGTCATACCGAGTTAACGCCGAAAGTAGAGAAATACTGTGAGAGACGAATGGCATCCCTGGAAAAACTCCTGGGTTATCCCTTGGAGGCGCACCTGACCCTTTCGGTGGAGAAATACCGAAACAAGGTCGAGATCAACGTCAAAACCAAGGGTGCTACTCTGAACGCTGTGAGCGAGACCCAGGACGTGTCCAGTTCGCTGGGTGCTGCGTTTGATAATATCGAACGGAGAGCCAAAAAAGAGAAGGATAAGTTGAGGGAGCGTAAGCGGAGGACAGTCAAGGAGGCCGCTCCGCCCGAAGGGGATCAGGAAACGCAAAGGAGGGTCATCCGCAGCCGTAAGTTTGCCATGAAGCCCATGTCCGTGGAGGAAGCCACCATCCTGCTCGAATCCAGCAGGGACGAGGTCCTGGTTTTCAGGACGTCCGACACGGAGACATGGGCTGTGCTGTACTGGAGAAAAGACGGAAATTTCGGCCTGATCGAGCCCAAGTAGACCCGAGAGAGAGAATACAGAGTGAAAGTCTCCAATCTACTCAATCGGGAAATGGTCCTCTCCGACTTGAAAAGCCAGGAACGGGATGGAGCCCTGCGGGAGATGGTTGGATTTCTCAAGCAGAAGGACAGGGTCGGGAAGGAGAAGGAGCTGTTCGAAAAACTCCGCCAGAGAGAAGAATTGGGGAGTACAGCCATAGGAAACGGTGTGGCCATCCCCCACTGCAAGACCAACTCCATCAAGGAGCCACTGATCCTGCTTGTTATCTCCCGTGCTGGGGTGGATTTTCATGCCCCGGATGGGAGCCTCTCCCAAGTCTTCTTCCTCGTTGTCTCCCCTTCGGAAAATCCCAGCCTCAACCTTCAGATTTTGGCTGCGGTTGCCCACCTCGTGCGCAAATCCGAAGCGCTGTTCCAACGGATCCTGGAAGCTGAGGATGCCGCTTCCATCATGAATATCTTGCGGGAGGAAGAAAACAGGATTAATGAATAACCGGAATGCGGGATCCGATCCCCGGGTGAAGGATTTTTTCTTTCAAGCCCGGGAGGCCCTCCGGCTGGAGGCCCCGCTCCAAAATGTGGGATTCCTCAAGAAGATCAAGGCCGACGCTTCCGGTCGGGTTTTCTCCAATCTTCAGGTATGGGATCACAAGGAGACGCAGGCACTCGGCGGCCTCTCTGCGGACGAGAAGCGGGCCTGGCTCATCGAGAGGTTCAGGAAGGGGGTCGCTTGTGTGATCTTCGCAGAGGGCCTGACTGTACCGGAAGAGGTAGACACCCCGGCCCGGCGGTACAAGGTCGCCGTTTTTAGTTCTCCTCTCCCCAAAAAGCAGTGCGTTGGGGGAATCCGAAGAATCCTCTCCGATTTTTTCCCGAACAGGATTGTGGTGTCCGGTGGTCTGCTGCAGATCTTCGAGCTGGGTGTTTTGATCATGGGGGACAGCGGTGTGGGCAAGAGCGAAAGTGCCCTGGAGCTGATCTCTCGTGGCAACCGGTTTGTATCGGACGATGTGACTCAGATCAGGAAAAGTGCGGCCGGCACTCTGATAGGTTCCGCCCCATCCCTGAGCCAGAACTTTATGGAGATTCGGGGCCTTAGCATAATCAACATCGAGCAGATCTTCGGAGCCGCCGTGATCTGCCGCCGTTCGGAGATCGATTTGGCCATCTACCTGGAGAGGTGGGAGGCCGGAAAAGAATACGACCGGCTGGGGCTGGAGACCCCCGAAAAGGTCGAGATCCTGGGGATTGAGGTCCCGCAGGTCACGATCCCGGTTGCCCCGGGGCGTAACATCGCCACCTTGATCGAGGTGGCCTGCAAGGTCCACATCTTGAGAAAAAAAGGGTATCACGCACCCCACGAGATCGCACGGCGGCTGGACCGTGCCCTATCCTCGCAGTAAAATGGTTAAGGTGAAGAGAGTGCTGGACGACCGATTCTTGATCATCACCGGTCTCTCGGGATCGGGGAAGACCTCGGTCAGCCGCTTCCTGGAGGACTTTGGGTATTACTGCCTGGACAACCTGCCGGCCAAGCTGATTTCCAGTTTTGTCGACCTCTGGCGGCGGAGGGAGGTCGAGATCGAGAAGGTCGCGTTGACACTGGATATCCGGGAAGCCTCGTTCCTGACCGAATTCCCCAAAGTACTGCGCCGCATCCGACAGGAGATCAATCCCCGCGTCATTTTTTTGGACGCTTCTGACGAAACCCTGATCAAGAGGTTCAGCGAGAGCCGTCGCCCTCATCCCATAAAGGACAGCGTGTCCATCCGCGAGAGCGTTGCCCTGGAACGAAAACGACTGGCGGAGATCAAAAACATGTCGGACGAGGTCATCAACACCTCCGACACGAACATCAATGACCTGAAAAAGATCCTGACGCGCAGGTTCGTCGAACAGTCTACCGCCAAGATGCAGGTGGTGGTGGTCAGTTTCGGATACAAATACGGCCTTCCCCTGGACGCCGATATTGTCTTAGACACGAGGTTCCTGCCCAATCCGTTTTACGTCGATGCTCTCCGGGAGAAGACCGGGAAGAACGCCAAGGTGCGCAAGTATGTGCTGGAGGCCCCGGAGACCAAGCGTTTCATTCAGGAGATGTTCCGCTTTGCCGATTACCTGATGCCGAATTTTGTCGAGGAAGGCAAGAGCTATGTCACGGTCGCCGTGGGATGCACAGGCGGCAAACACCGGTCTGTCGCCCTGGCGGAGGTCCTGGGCGAACATCTCAAGGAGATGACGTTCAAGGTCCAGGTCAACCACCGCGACATATTTAAATAGTCTGATAGTCTGAATCCGCTTTGCGCCTGATTCCTCCCTTCTGTTGCTCTATGGCAGGCTTGCCGCAGTACTCACAGCTCTGCCTACCCATGCCCTGCCAATGTGCGAACCGGGCTCTTGAATGATCCAGGCTTTCTGGATGGAGTGGATAACAAGGGGTCATCGGTCTTGC
>JBGUED010000033.1:0-11139 GCA_041821525.1 Candidatus Aminicenantaceae bacterium
AACAACATCTTCGATGACGAAGAGTACCTCATCCAGGATCAGCAGGTGATGGAAGAACGCAAGGCCATGTTCGACTACGAATTGGAGCGGTTCGATTCCGGGATGCTCTTCTACTACGTGTCGAGCACCGACCAGCGCCAGCACATCTTCTGGCGCCACATCGATGAGCAGAATCCCGTCTATGATCCGGACCTGGCCTCCCGCTTTCGTGACTCCATCAAGAATGTCTACCAGGAGGCGGACCAGGTATTGGACAAGGCGCTTCAGAAGGCGGACAAGGATACGGTGGTCATGGTCCTCTCCGACCACGGCTTTGCCCCTTTCCGGCGCACCTTCGGCCTCAACACCTGGCTGCTGGAGAACGGGTACCACGCCCTGATCGATCCGCGCCGCCAGGGTGAAGAGATGCTCTTCCTCAACACCGACTGGTCCCAGACCAAGGCCTACAACTACGGCCTCAATGGCCTGTACATCAACCAGCGGGGACGCGAGGCCGAAGGAACCGTCAATCCGGGGCCGGAAAAAGACAACCTCATCCACGAGATCATACAGAAACTGGAAGCCATGAAGGACCCCAAGACCGGCGACCGGCCCATCCGGAAGGCCTACGCTGCCAAGGACATCTATCACGGGCCCCATATGGAGAAGGCCCCGGATATCGTCGTCGGCTTCAACCGGGGATATCGCATCTCCTGGGAGTCGCCCTCAGGCCGTCTCCTGCCGGAGGTTATCGCTGACAACACCGCCAAATGGAGCGGCGACCACTGCATGGACCCCGACGTGGTGCCCGGGATTTTCCTGGCCAACCGCCCCATCAATGCCAAAACACCCCGCTTCCAGGACATAACACCCACCATCCTGCAGGTATTCGGGATCGAAACCCCGCAGGACATGACAGGAATCCCCATCCTGAAATAGGAGCCGACCATGGGAAAAACCAAAATCAAGCTTGACAAGGATCTACTGGACAAGATCAAACAACTGTCCGAACTCTCCGGATACGCCTCCCCGGACGAATTCATCGTCCACTGTCTGGAAAAAGAGGTCGCCAAGCTGGAAGAATCCGACAGCGAAGAAGAGATAAAGAAGAAGCTCAGGGGACTGGGATACATCTCCTAGGCGGCCGGACTATGTGGGCATTCAACTCCATCTTCGGGAAGCTCTTCGATATCCTGTTCCTGCCCTTCCGAGGCTTAAACAGCCCCTGGTGGGGAATGCTGGCCATTTCCCTCCTGACCGGCCTTCTCATGCTGCTTATCTTCAAGGTTACCTCGAACCAGAGCGGGATCCGCCGGACCAAGGACCGGATCAAGGCCCATCTCCTGGAGATGCGGCTCTACAGCGACAGCATGCGGAACCAGTTCAAGGCCATGGGGGGAATCCTTAAGGCCAACTTCAAATACATGAGCCATTCCCTGAAGCCACTGCTGTTCATGTTCGTGCCGGTAGTCCTGATCCTCATCCAGCTCAACTTCTGGTTTGCCTACAGATCCCTCGAGCCGGGAGAAGCAGCCCTGTTCAAGGTCACACTCAAGGAATCCATAAATCCCATGGAGACCGAAGTGCGGCTGCAGCCCGCTCCCGGGCTCACCATCGAGACGCCGCCCGTGCGCATCGAGGAGGAGGGCGAGGTCGACTGGCGCATCTCCTTTACCGAGGTGGGCCTCCATACTCTGGAGATCGCTGTGGGATCCGAACGCGTGACCAAGACCGTAGCCGTGGCTGTGAGGCCACTGAGCCGCCTCTCGCCCCTCCGGCTGGAAAAGGATTTTTTGGGAGAGGTGACGTATCCTACGGAACGTCCTTTAGAAAAAGATTCGGCGGTCAGCCGGATCGAGGTCGTCTATCCCAGTTCCGGACTGCCCTTTCTGGGCTGGAACATGCACTGGCTGATCGCCTTCTTCGGCCTTTCCATCGTATTCGGATTCTCCCTCAAAGGGCTTTTCGGCGTAGAGATCTGAGGAACTAACCATGAAGAAACCCAGGTTCGCAATGGAGCGCTGGCAGTCGGAATGGGAACACCATGTCCGCTTCAATCTGGGCGAGAGCGGTGTCCATCCCCTCCGCCTGGATGAGCTCGTTCCGGCGGAGGAAAGGGATGCGCTGTTCGGAACCGAGCTGGCCTACCTCCAGACCGATGGCACCTCTGAGCTCAAACAGATCATCGCCGGCCTCTATCCGGGGGCGGCTCCGAATAATGTCCTGGTCACGACCGGCTCGATCGAAGCCAACTTCCAGGTGCTGTGGCATCTCCTGGAGCCGGGTGACCGGATTCTTTTCATGCGTCCCAATTTTCTCCAGATGCAGGGCCTGGCAGAATCCTTCGGTGCACACAGCGTCCCCTTCTATTTGAAGGAACCAGATTGGGCCCTGGACCTGGACGAAGTCAGCGGCCTCTGCTCGGAGGGGGTTAAACTTATCGTGGTGACCGATCCCAACAATCCTGCCGGCAGCCTCCTGTCCCTCGAACAGCGGCGCGGCCTGGAAGAACTGGCGGCTCGAGCCGGCGCCTGGCTCGTCGTGGACGAGGTCTATCTGGGAGCCGAACTGGATGGGAATACCCTGCCCAGCTGGTGGGGGGCCTATCCCAAGACCATTGTTACCTGCGGGCTCTCCAAGGCATATGGACTCCCAGGACTCCGAGTGGGCTGGATCGTGGCCCCGCCCGAGATCGTACAGTCCTGCTGGGCCGGGAAGGACTACACCTCGATCAGTATCAGCGCCTTGAGCGAGAGGCTGGCCGTCCGGGCTCTGCAGCCGGAAAAACGCGCTGCCCTACTGGAGCGGACGAGGAACATCATCCGGCCGAACTGGGAGATCTTCGCGACCTGGATGGAGGACCTCGACGGCATGCTCAGCTGCGTCCCGACACGAGCGGGCGCCGTCGCCTTCCCGCGCTATCACCTGGACATCAACTCAAGCCGAATGGCACAGAGATTGAAGGAAGAGAGGAGTGTGCTCATCTGTCCCGGAGACCACTTCGGCCTGGACGGATTTTTTCGGATCGGACTGGGAAATCCCGCGGCAGAGTTCAGCCAGGCTTTGGGGAAAGTCGCAGCCGGGCTGCGGCTCATCCGAGACCAAGGCGCCTGATCCGCAGGCCTAACTGCCGCCCAAGCGGTTGAACCAGGCGATCTCCTCCAGGGGTTTGCGTTTCCGCTCCTTCGACGGTTTCTTGTCATAATACCCCAGCGCCTGCATGGAGATGATCTTGTACTTGGGAGGGATGCTGAAGAACCTGCGGGCCTTCCTCACACTGAACCATCCCAACCAGCAGCTGCCCACTCCCAGTTCCTCGGCCTGCAGCGCGAGGTGCTGCCCTGCGATGCCGATGTCGATGTAGTGGAAATGGATGTTTTGTACCTGCCGCCCGATGTGGTGTGTGACCACATTTAACCTCGCCAGAAAAAGAATCAGGACCGGGGCCTGGGCCGCGAACTTGGTCACCTTATAGATGCCTGAAAAAACCTCATCGCTGAACCGGGCCTTGATCTCAGGATCGTCGATAACCAGGAAACGCCATGGTTGGGCATTTTCGGCCGATGGAGCGATGCGGGCTGCATCCAGGCACTGGAGCAGGACCTCCCTCTCCACCGGCCTGTCTTCATAACGGCGAATGCTCTTCCGGTCCTCGATCAGGCGTCGGAAAGGGCTGTCCGGAGCGCTCTTCATCGCTGAACCAGGCGGACCAGGTCACACTTTTCCAGGACCTGGAAAAATCCGAGAACATCCTGTGCGGAGACCGGGCTGTATTCGGCCGAGACGGCCCGGCTGATGACATAGACGCTGCGTTCCCCATCTACCAAGTTGAGGGCCTCATAGGCGACGTTGCCCCGCAGCTTCAGTCCTGCGAGCGCCTCCTCCCCCAACCTGTCACTGATATAGCCTGTCTGAAGTGGGCAGACAAAATCTTCTGAACGGACCGGGATCCAGAGATCCAGTGCCTTGTCCCCGGGTGAGGCGGCCGGTTCCCGCGGCCGGATATCGAACCCGACACAGAGTTCCCGGTACTGCGAACGCAGCTCCTGTTCCAGCGCTGCCTCCAACGCCTTGATCTGAGCCTCCTGTGCCTGTATGGCGCGCTGGCTCTGGAGATCCGTGATGAATACCTTGGTGGAATTAACAGCCGCTGCCTCCCTCAGGGCGGAATGTTCGAGCACGTTGCAGGCTTGGTCATAGGCGGCCTGAAGGGATTCCGGCCCGTCGGCGTCACAGATCATCTCCAGCATATCGTAGGCATCGGCCGCCAGCCGCCCCAATCCGTTCCGTGTGATGAGGCGCGCCATGGCCACGGCCTCTACATCAGAAGCCTGGGCGAGGTAGTAGCTGGTGCCCAGAGCGATGGCGCAGACCCGCCGCAGCTCGGAGGCATCCACCTTGTCGGGAGTGTCCAGACTCGTGTGATGAAAGGTGTCGCCGTGCCCGAACATCAGGGCCGGGACCTTGAGAGCACCATCGTTGAACACCAGGTGGTCGCTGCCGCCGCTGTAGGGATTCACTTGGAAGGCGAAGGGATGCCGGCTCCCGTTGAGGCTAAAGAGCCCCTGGGACTGCACCATACGGGCGAAGTTGACCGCCACATCGTTCAAATAGCTGGGCAGCGAGTCAGGAGTACTCGTGATCGTGAACAGGCCTCCCGTCAGGTGGAGGTCTTCACCGATCATGTCGCAGTTGATGACCGAGAGGGTATTGCGGGTGCGCTCCAGGTGGGCTTTGATATAGGGGACGGTACCGTAGAACTCGGGCACCCACAGGAAGCGGATGGTGCGCCGGGGCGGCGGAACCTGGCCGGTATCGACCATCTTTTTGAGGGCCCGCGCCATCTCCAGCATGCCGCCGCTCCCGCTGGCGTTGTCATTGGCACTGGGTGCAGGGTGGCAGAGATGGCCGACGATCAGGACCTCCTTTTCCGGCTCTACAGCGCCGGGAAGAGAGACGGAGATCACCTCGATCTTCCCATCATAGTACTCGGCCTCGACCAGAGCGCGCAGCACCACCTTTTCTCCCCCGCCGAGCCTCTTCTTCAGATCCCAACCTTGCTGCTTGCTCACGTTGAACCCGAAGCCCATCTTGTCCCGTTCTTCCCAGCGCGGCCAAAGAGCCGTATAACGGATCATGTTGGGATAACCGGGCCGTACGTCCGGAGGGTACCAGGTGATGACCCCCAGGGCCCCGCGCTTGACCACGGCCTCGCGCATGACATCCCCGGTGTAGGCAGTGGCCAGGACGATCTTGCCCATGACGTCCTTGCCTGTATAGGACTCATCCCCCACTCCGGTCCCCACGTCCACCAGCTCGGCCTCGGTGTCTGCGGAACGGCTGTGCTTAACAAGTGTGAGGGGGACCTCTGCAAAGGAACACAGCCTCTCCTCCCGCGGGGATACCATCCACAGCTCGGCCCGGGTCGCATCCCACCCGATCGGGGTCTGGTAGGTATAGTAATACCGGGATCCATTGGAGGGCCAGCCTTCAATGGCGGCATCTGAGTAGCCGATTTTGTCCAGCTCCTGCTTGATCATTTCCGCCGCACCGTGCCAGCCCTGTGAGGCCTGAATGCGGTCATAATGGGAGATCAGGACCGTGTAATTGAAGGCTATCTCCCCCGACACTTCCTGGGTCAGGGCTTTGATCAACTGCGGGGAGGCCAGGGATTTTTCGTGCGCCTCCACAGGCAGGACCAGAAACACCGTCAGGCACAGGACACACACCTTAGCAGCAATACGCATGGGAACCTCCTTCGGCTCGATATTGACCGGGCCGGACTGGTATCCTATTGGTATATTACAATCCAACCCATTTTAAAAGCGATCGAAGGCAATTATTTTTGCGTGACCTTGTTTCCAGTCCTTTGCGTCATGAAAGATCGGAAATGATCGCAAAGCAGTTGTAAAAAACCAGCGGCTCTTCTAAGATGGGAAAGCCAAAGGAGGTGCCTTTGTTGATCTGGAAGGCCCTGTTATTAGCTGTGATGCTCGGCCTGGCCGCGCTCCCGGCTCCAGCTCAGGAAATATTCTGCCCGCAGGTCGCCAACTACTTCATGGACGTGACCCTCGACACGGAGCAGAATCTCATCGCCGGAAAGGAATGGGTGACCTGGACGAACACCACTGAGAGCCCGGCTGCCGAGCTCTGGTTTCACCTCTACTGGAACGCATTCCAGAACAACCGCAGCACGTTCTTGAAAGAGTGGGCACAGCGCGGGGGTCGGATAAAGGATTTCGAGCCCGAAGACTGGGGCTACTGCCGTGTGAGCTCGATCCACGTCATCGAAGGCCCGGACTTCGAGGCCTATGACCTCACCCCGCGCCGCCGGTTCCGGCAGCCGGATAACGGCAATCCCTTTGACCAGACGGTCTTTTCCGTCCGGTTGCCCCAACCCGTAGCACCAGGCCAGTCGCTCGACCTGGTGATCTCCTTCGCCTCCCAGGTGCCCAGGCCCATTTCCAGAACCGGGGTCTACAAAGACTATTACTTCATCGCCCAGTGGTTTCCCAAGCTGGGCGTATTCCAGGACGGGACCTGGAACTGCCACCAGTATCACAGCTCTTCTGAGTATTTCGCCGACTACGGCACGTACAATGTCAAAATCACTCTCCCCTCCTCGTTCGTCATCGGAGCCACCGGCGAACACCGCGAGGAGGTAAATAACGGGGACGACACAACCACACACCACTTCTACCAGCACAGCGTCCACGACTTCGCCTGGGTCGCTGCGCCCGACCTATTGAAACACACAGAGGAATACGCCTTCGCCCCCGGGAAGACGACCGAGATCACCCTACTTCTGCAGCCCTATCACCGCAGGCTGCAGGACCGCTACCTGAACGCCGTCCGCAATGCTCTCAAATATGCCAGTCTCTGGTTTGGGAATTATCCCTATTCCACGATCACATGTGTGGATCCGGCCTACAACAGCCGTTCGGGCGGGATGGAATATCCCACCCTTTTCACAGGCGGCGCCTACTTCCTGAACCGCAAGGGAATCCCCAGTCCGGAGGGTGTGACCATCCACGAGTTCGGACACGGCTATTTCTACGGGCTGTTAGGGACCAACGAGTTCGAGCATGCTTGGATGGACGAGGGGATGACATCCTACTTGGACTCAGCCATCTACCATACAGCATACGGGGATCCTGTTTATTCCCGCCGGTTTTTCGGTATACCCGTGACATTTCCCCAGGTGCGGATCCCTATCGAATCCCAAGGGATTTCCCGCCACCGCCTGACCTACGACCAGGACGACATGCAGCGGCTCTCCTGGCAGTACATGGACGGCGGTTCCTACGGCGCCAATGCCTATGCCAAGGGACAGCTCCTGATGCTCACGCTTCGCCGCTTCCTGGGAGACGAGGTGTTCGGCCCCATGATCAAGGCCTATTCGACGCGCGGGTGGTGGAAGCACCCCCGCCCGCAGGACTTCTACACCGTGGTGTCGGAATTCGCGGGCGAGGACATGAGCTGGTTCCTGGACCAGTTCGTGTACGGCTCCGGCAAGCTGGACTATTCACTGGCTGCGATCGCCAACCGGGCCATCCCTCCCCAGGAGGGCCTGTTCGGGATGGCCTACCGCGACGGGAGCGAAGATCAGGACAGAGACACCCCGGAATATGAATCGGAGGTCCTGGTGAGGAGGCTGGGCGAGGTCAAGGTGCCCGTCCGTATCCGGATCTGGTTCGAAGACGGACGCACCACGACAGAGGACTGGGATGGGCAGTACCGCTGGAAGAAGTTGACCTACCGCACCAGATCCCAGATCGCCCGGGCGGAGGTTGACCCGGATTTTGTTTATGCCCTGGACACGGACCGTACCAACAACAGCCTGACTCTCAAACCGGCTCGGCTGGCACCCTGGAAATGGACCGCTGTCTGGCTGCACTGGCTGCAGCATGCCCTGGAGTTTTTATGCCTGGTGGGAGGCTGATATCTCAGAAGGAATCACATGAAGGCGCTGCTTAACCTTGCCAAGGGATTCAGGCAGTCGGCGGCCCTCCCCAAGCTCGTCCTTACTCTCTACCTGGCCAACCTGATCCTGTCCCTCCTGCTGGCCGTTCCCCTGTTCCACGCGCTCGATGACTCCATGGGCGCGAGCCAGGTGCGTGAACGTATGGCAGAAGGCTTCGACTACCTGTGGTGGGAGGAGTTCCGGGACCAGAGCCAGGGCCTGGCCGAGACCTTCACACCGGATCTGATCGGCAAGGGGGCACCGCTCTTGACCTTCGAGAGCCTCCGGCGAGGCGGATTCCTGGGCCTGCCTCCGATGCTCCTCGCCATGGGGCTCCTCTACCTGATCCTGCGCTCCATCCTCTCAGGAGGTGTCCTGTCCATCTATCGCGCCGATAAAGAGCGCTTTCGCCTAGCCGACCTGCTGCAAGGTACGATGGCCTACGCCGTCCGCTTCCTCGGGATCCTGCTCCTGGGCTGGGTTGTTCTTCTCGGGATCGTGGGCCCAATCTCAAGCTGGCTGGACTCTCTGGTGGAGGGGGCTGCGCGGGATGCGGTCTCAGAGGTCGGACCCTTTTACCTCAACCTCCTGGTCAGTGCCGCCATCCTGTTCCTGTTCCTGTTCTTCCAAATGGTCTTCGACTATGCCCGCATCTCGACCGTGGTCCGCGACCGGCCTAATATCCTCCGGTCGGTTTTCTCGGGATTCCACTTCGTCTTCCAACATCCGGGCGCCACGCTCAGCCTGTACGGGCTCCTCATCCTCCTCCAGGTCTGTGTGACGATCCTGTACGTTCTGCTCCGCTCGCTGATCCCGCAGACCGGTCTCATCGGGGTGTTGTCGGCCTTCCTCCTGCTCCAGCTTTTCGTCCTGGCCCTGGTCTGGATCCGGTGCTGGCTCTACTCCAGCCAGATGTATCTCTTCCGCTTCCACCAGTGATTTCAGGACGCCAAATAATATGGCCTTCACAAAATCTGAGATATATATCCCAAAAAAAAGATGGTGGGCTGGATAATTTTTTGTTATAGTCGATGGGAACAAAAATCGGAATACTGCGTACAAATCATTAGGAGGTACTAATCATGAAAAAAGTGACCATACTTGCCTTGGTCCTGGGACTCGTCTTGGTGGGGATCACAGCCTGTGCTCCCAAAGACACAGCGAAGGCTGGTTCCGCCAGTCCGGAAGACGTCCTCAAATTTCTTCCGGTCGACTCGCAGGGCGTATTTTTTGTGGACATCCACCGGGCCCTGCAGACAGATGTGGCGAACAAAATGATCCAGGAAGACAAAAATTATGAGGAATATCTGAAGTTCGTCGAAGAATCCGGCATCGATCCCAAGGAAGATATCTATTACGTCGCCGTCGGCCTCTCCGGAAACCTGGCCGGAGAGCAGAATGGCGCGGCTGTGATCAACCTGCGCTACGACAAAGACAAAATGCTGGACATGATCAAGCAAAAAACCGAAGAGGAGATCCAGACCACAGAATACAACGGCATCACGGTCTACTCCGTAAAAACGGAGGAAGAAGGGAACTGGGCCTTTTTGGATGCCTCCAACGTCGTTGTGGGTAACGTGGAAGGTGTCCAGAGCTGCATCGATGTCATGCAGAAGTCCAAAGACAATGTGTTCAAGAACGAAGACCTGTCCGGTGTCCTCGACCGCACGGAAAAAGACACCATATTCTGGGGTGCCCTGCTGGTCCCCAAGGAGGATCTGGCCAAGGCATCGGAGGGGAATCCCCAGCTCAAGCCGCTGCAGAACATGAATGCCCTGGTCCTGAACTTCGATCACAAGAATGCCTTGGTGACCATCAAGATAAAGGCCGAGGGTGATGATCCGGATTCCAACCAACAGATCGCTGAAATGCTGAATGGCCTCAAGGCCATGGGCGCCATGATGATCCCCCCGGATAAACCCGAGTTGAACGATCTCCTGAACTCCCTCACCGTGAGCCACGGTGTCGACCATGTCCTGATCGATGTCAGCATCCCGGACGAGGTGCTGCAGAGCCTCAAGGACCAGCTGCCCACCAAGGAAGAAGAAGAAGAGATAAAATAAGGAGGTTCCGGGAGCCGTCTATTCGTCTAGAATATATTCCTTAAAGGAAAAGACGAGGCAGGCGAGAGCCAGGAAAGCGGCGGTCAAGAGCAGCAGCATGAAGACCGCCATGGCCGGAGAGGTGGGCTCCAGCCTGAAGAGCAGGAGGGAAAAACCTCCCGAGTTCGACACGGGCAGCAGCGACTTCAGGTAGTGGGCAATGGCGAACCGCTGTGTGGATCCGGGGAAATACTGGATCACATTCTCCCAACCAAAGCAGAAGATCAGGCCGAACATGATGGACCTCTTCATGAAGGTCCCGATGAAGGTGAAGAAGGCGGTGTAGCACATCACTCCCAGAGTCAAGACCGCAAGATCCTTAAGCAGCAGCTTGTAGAGCGAGAAATTCAAGAGGTCGCTGAGATTGAGGACCAGGAACGCGATCACCACGCTAGCCGCGGTCATCAAGACCGCCAGCAGGGTATAGGCTGCATATTTCCCCAGGATCAGACTTGATTTGGGGAGCGGCCGCGTCGTGAGGTAGGTCAGGGTCTTTCCCTCCAGTTCCTCAGAGACCACCGATGTCCCAAAAAACAACGCCAGGATCAGGACCAGAAACTGCATGTAGAACACCATGATGATATTGGTGAAGATGTAGATGCCCTCGAGTCGGCTGACTCCCGAGAAGATCTGATAAAATTTGATCACGAAGGCAATCACCACCGGCAGGAAGCTGATCAGGTAAAATACCTTGGTCTTGCGTGCGCGCCTGCCCAGGGCAAAGAAAAATCCGAACACGTCCTTGAAGGAACGAATAAAATAGGCCCAGCCATCCATGCTTGCGATTTTCTCCATGGTCTATTTCCCGATCAGGTAGTCGAACACGGCCTGCAGGTTGTCGTCCGGCGAGGTGATCTCGTCCACCTCGATCCTGTTCTGGACAAAGATCTCCGGCAGGCGGCTGAAGAACTTGTCCCGGTTGCGGGTCTCCACCAGCAGTTCGTTCTCCCCATGCCCGAAATCGACCTTGAGCACATATTCCTCCCCGATGATATGAGAAGCCAGTGCCCGGCGGTCGTTGCACTTCACAGAGACGATATGGGGATGGGCCTCGATCAGGTCGCGGATATAATGTATGTCACCCTGGGCGAAGAT
>JBGUED010000034.1:0-11065 GCA_041821525.1 Candidatus Aminicenantaceae bacterium
GCGAGGACGCGAGGTCCGAGTTCCTGAGCTGCTTCGCCCGGGAAAACAGCCGCACGCTGGTCGGATTTGCAGTCATGGGCGGGATCTTCGGAGAAGGCATCGACCTCATGGGAGACCGCCTGTCCGGTGCCGCGATCGTGGGCGTCGGGCTGCCCGGCATCACCCCGGAGAGGGAGATCATACGCGAGCACTTTGATCAGGACGACACCGCTGGATTCGACTTTGCCTATCTCTATCCAGGGATGATCCGAGTGCTCCAGGCCGCCGGGCGGGTGATCCGCTCGGAAAATGATCAGGGAGCCGTGCTCCTTATCGATCCTCGGTACAGCCGCCCCCAATACTGTGAGCTGTTCCCTGCGGAATGGCAGGTTTTCCCCCTCAGAGACCCGCATGAAATAGTGCGGCATCTCCGGAGTTTCTGGCAGGGCAAGGGATAGGACTGGACGGAATGACACACCCTCGAGCATGTGCACTCAGGGACGTGGAAGTACTGGCTATGGACTGTCAGGCGACCAGCAGCCGGCCTGAGTCAGGCCTTATGCTGGAACTGGGCTGGCTCCCGACCTGCGCCGCCGATCTCATCCCTGAGACACAGATTGAGGAAGAGATTCAGTCATCCCTCTTCCGCGCTCCCCGCAAGGCCATCCTCCCGCCTCAGGTCTTGAAGATCACGGGAATCGAACCCGAAGAACTGAGGAAGGCTCCGACCGGCCGTGAGATATGGGAACGAGTGGATCACTGCGCTCAAGAGACCGCGGTCCGGAACGGCTCCCGGCTCTGCCCCACGGTGATCCATTTCCGCCGCTATGAAGAGCCGTTCCTGAAGAAGCTCCATGCCGAGCAGTCCGGCGAGGAGTCGTTTCCTCTGGACATTGTCTGCACTCACCAGATCATGCAGCGCCTCTTTCCGGGACTCCCGCGCAAGGGCCTCCGCGCCGTGGCCGGTTATTTCGGCTATTCTCTGCCCGAACTGAGGCGCAGCCGCCATCATGTGAAGGCCACAGCCCTGATATGGCGACACCTGGTCCGGATATTGGAGGACGAACAGGGACTGACCGGCTTTCCTGAACTGAAGGATTGGCTGACAGGGCCTGGGGCGCCTCCCTCGATCATCACAGGGAAGCGGGTGTATCCCATGGAAAAAAGACTGCGCGAGGGGCTCCCCGACCGGCCGGGTGTCTACCGCATGTACCGCCTGAACGGGGACATCCTGTACGTGGGCAAGGCCAAGTCTCTGAAGCAGCGTGTCAACAGTTATTTCCAGCCGCAAGGCCGGCATGCCGAACACATCCTCGAGATGCTCAGTCAGGCGAAGGACCTCACAGTCACACCCACGGACACGGCCCTGGAAGCCGCCCTGCTGGAAGCGGACGAGATCAAACGTCTGGCACCGCCCTTCAACCGGGCTTTGCAGGCGCACAACCGCGGAATCTCGTACGCCTCAACCGACCTGCGTTCTTTCCGTTCATCTAGCCCTGACCTCACCCATCCGGTCGGACCGCTGGCAGCACCTGCCCAGGTGGCCCCGCTGGGGCCGCTGGCTGACCTCCTCAGTCAGCAAAACCCGCGGATCGGCGTACGGATGATGGAAAATATCCTGGATATCCCGAGGGATTATCTCCCTGACCGGGCGACTTTTCGCCGAGGGATGCGGGCATTCCGTGACCAATACAAGGACCAGATCCCTCCGGACGTCGACCTTCCCACGCTGCTGGCCCTGGGCGCCCGCTTCTGGAAGGAAAAACTGGCAGAAAAGGCGGCCCTGATCGAAGCCGGAGGGGAAAAGGGATCCGACACGCCGGCGGCAGATCCGGGAGAAGACCAGGAGGAATTCGAGTCCGATCCCGGAGTCTGGACCGAGGAACGCGTGGTCAAGGTGCTGCGGGCCATAGTCCGCACCGGCACCTACCAGATCCGCAGGCGGCGATGGCTGCTGCGGCTCTGCGAGTCCTGCCTGACCTGGGCGGACAGAGAAGATCCGGGCCAGAGGCATGTCGTTGTACTTGAAGGGGGCCGGGCCTGTTTTCCCGGCCCCATACGGGTAGAGGCGGAAGCCCCGGTTCCCATTTGGCATGGTAGACGTCTCCAGGACCGGCGGACGGATTTTGATATCACCACCTTCGACCGCCTGCGGATCCTGACGACCGAGATCCGAAGGCTGTGCGCCGAAGGGCGGGCGCCTGAGCTCTGCTTCCACCCCCCTACCCGGCTTAGCCAGCCCTGCTTGATAAAAATGCTGCCATGGGTGTGATCCGGCTCCTGTTCCTGGCAGACACCCATCTGGGCTTCGACTATCCATTCCGGCCCCGGATTCAGCGCCGCAGGCGGGGGGACGATTTCTTCGCCAATTTCAGACGCGCGCTGCGGCCGGCTTTTGAGGGGCGCGTGGATGCCGTGATCCACGGGGGCGACCTGCTGTTCCGCAGCCGGGTCCCGGCCCGCCTGGTGGACATGGCTTTTGCCCCCTTCAAGGAACTGGCGGACCGTGGCGTCCCCGTCTACATCGTACCGGGGAACCATGAGCGCTCCCGCATCCCCTTCCGCCTCCTGGGTTCGCACCCCTTCGTCCACATCTTCGATTCTCCCCGGACATACTGCCTGGAGAAGGGCGGATTTCGGTTGGCGCTGGCCGGTTTCCCCTACTGGAGGGAGAACATACGACGGCGCTTTTCAGAGGTGCTCGAATCCACGGGCTGGCGCAACTTCAGTTCGAGCTGTGACGGCGTGCTCCTCTGCCTGCACCACTGTTTCGAAGGCGCGACAGTAGGCCCCGGAAATTATACCTTCCGGAATGCGGAGGACGTCATCCGCCACCGGGATGTGCCGCCGGAGGTCTGCGCTGTCCTGTCCGGACATATCCACCGCCACCAAGTACTCAGGCAGGACCTCAGCGGACGGCCGCTGAGGACGCCCGTTCTCTACCCTGGATCGATCGACCGAACCTCTTTTGCAGAAAAAGAGGAAGCAAAAGGATTCCTGGTCTTGAGGATCAGGACCAGGAGCGAACAGACGCCGGTGGCGCTGGATTGGTGCTTCGAGGAGCTGCCGGCCAGGCCCATGGTCCGCATCCGAATCCCCTCTGATCCCATGGACAACCAGGCGCTCGAACTTTTTCTACGCCGCGCTCTCCGGCCGCTCGCCCCCGACAGCATCGTCAAGCTGCAGCTCGAGGGGCTGGTGGGGAGTGAATGTCTGCCCCTGCTGAGGGCGGATTCCCTTAGGCGGCTCTGTCCCCCGGAGATGAACATCAGCCTGGGATTCAGGACTGGGGACCGGTCTCGTCAGGCAGGAAGCGCCGGAGGGACAGTTCACTCATCTCGCCCCCCCCTTCCCTGATCGAGCACAGGAGGCTCACTCAGGGTTTCTGTTCGACATCCTTCACGTTCTTTTTGGAGCGAATTTGGAAGCGGTAGCCAATGCCTACCATGTAGCGCATGCCTCCCAGCTCAATATCGATGCCGTAGGGAGCCACCAGCCAGGGCACCAATTTGACCTCGCCAGTCAAGTACAGACCCTTGGGTAGGTCGATATCGAGCCCGGCGGCTAACAGCAGCCTCTGTTCGCTGCCCTGGACCTTCTTGTCAACATACTCGCTGTCAATGTCCTGCCGGTAAAAGTAATAGCTCAATCCCAGCTTCAGGTAGGGAGCCGCGAAACCGAAGCGGTGCCACACATAGGCGGACACCTCCAATCCGTAAAGTTTCAGCGTACTCACTTCATCATAGAGCCCGATGGGGGCGCTCTGGTTGTAGCCCCCCTCATAGGAAAATTCCACAGCCACCGGGGTCTTGCTGGAGGTTATTCGGAGGAAGGGCACGAAAATCAATCCGTTGCCGTATACCTCCCGGATAGTTTCATCGAATAGCGAGAGCTGCCCCCCGCGGAGTCCGAACTCGACCTGAGCCGCTGCGACACCGGCCGTCATCAGTATCAGTAGAGCTGCAATCGTCGTTCTTTTCATGGTCGTCCCTTATCCTGGATAATTCACGAGCTATTATCTGCTTCCGGTGAAGGAAGGTACGCTCTCGTTGCCCTCCTCGTCGACCGACGTGATCTTGTAGGTGTAGAGCTCCTGAGAATCAAGCCCTCGATGGTCCACCCAGAACGTATCCGCATCCACCTCGGCGAGCAGCTCGTAGGCCAGGTTCTGGCCGCTGGTCGGCCGGGCATAGATGCGGTATCCCTTGACCGGGATCTTATTCTGCGGATTTGCATCCCACTCCAACCGGTCTACGAACTGGATGAAGAAGATGTAGTCATTTTTCAGGCGGGTCAGTCCAAAGTTTTCTGGTGGATAAAAGGCCACCGGTGTAAAATCCAGGGCCTTTAGGGCGTTGACCACGCCATACCCGTTCTTGTTGTCAGGATTGCCTCCGCGGCTGGCTGTCCTCCGGAGGGCCTCCATAATCTCCAGGTTGGTCCAATCGGGCTTAGCCTCGAGGACCAGGGCTGCGACACCTGCGGCCAGGGGGCAGGAAAAGGAGGTCCCCTGACTCAGGGCATAGGCATCGATTGCTGTGGGGTCGGCAATGAGGACTCCCGCGCCCATGGCCATCACATCAGGCTTGATGCGCCCGTCAAAGGAGGGGCCCACCGAGCTGAAATCCACGCGCGTCCCGGTGAAATTGGTCGCCCCCACGGCCAGGACCAGCGCACTGTCCGACGGAGAGACCAGGGAGTTTCCCGGGAAGGGCCGGTCTCCCTCGTTGCCGGCTGAATTCAGGATCAGGATCCCCCGTTCGCCTGCGATGTTGGCTCCCTGAGCGACGATCGTGGTTTCCCCGTCCATGTCCTCCCAGGTGTAGCCTTCCTCACCGTTCGTGAAGGTGTAGAAATAGCCCACGGAGCTGCTGATGATGTCGGCACCCCACTCGTCCGCCCACTCGGCACCGGCCACCCAGTGGTCTTCCTCAAGATGGCGTTCCCACTCCGTGTTCTCTGTTTTCCCCAGCATGTAGCTGGCGCTGTAAGCCGGCCCGATGAGCGTCCCGGGTTGGAAACTCCCGATCATGCTGAGGGTGGCAGTCCCGTGATTGCCGATCCCCATCTGGCCCTCCTGGTCCGACACCACCGGATCGTTATTGACAAAATCCCAAGTGGCCACGATGTCCAGGTGGTCCAGCGCCTCATGGTCAAGTGTGTTGAATCCGTTGTCCAACATACAGATCAGCACGTCCTTGCCGCTGTATCCCAGGTCATGCATGGCGGGGATGTTGCTGAGCTCCACTTGCCAGATAGAGTCCCCGTAATCAAGGGCATGGGCGGCCTGCGTGCTGATGGGAGGGGCCTCTTTTGTCAGGGACACGGGAGTGGGTTCCCGGAAGGTGCCGAACCCGACGACATCGATCCGGCGCACGAATGCCTGCTCAGCCAGCTCAGCCAGGGCCGAGCCCCGGGCCTCGACAGAGACGGCGTTCAGCCAGCGGGAGCGGTGCCGTATACGCCGGACATACTGTCTCAGGATCTCGACATAGGATTCATGGACCGGAATGTCGTAGACGTCCACCAGGTTGTCGGCGCCGCGGTGACGCTGCCTCCGCAGCCGGGCCCGCGGACGGAGCGCGGCTTCGGTCTCGGCAAGCCTCTGGGATTCGTGCGGCCCCTTGTCCGTCAGAAAGATCCAGGCTGTCTGCACGCTCTCCTCGCCCTGGACAAAGAGCCGGGCATGCAGGCGCGCGCTCAGCTTGTCTTCGGTCTGGGGTGAGGTCAGGGAGGAGGAGAGGGCCAGCAGGACCAGGAAACAAACGATGTATTCAGATTTAATCTTCATGGTCACCTATGTATACGTGCGACGGATGGTTTTCGTTATAACCTGTAAACAATAGCAGATAGCCGCTCTTTAGGCAATCTGGACAGGGGTGGGAGTAGGGAAGTCAAAATGAACTTTTTGACAGGAAGTTTCGTTTAAGCTATTGAATAACAGAGAGAGAGGAGAGAGGCATGTTCAAGAACTATTTTCTGACGGCCCTGAGGAACATCCGGAAACACAAGGGATATTCCTTCATCAACATCGCCGGGCTGGCCATCGGCATGGCCTGCTGCATACTGATCATCATCTTCATCATGACCGAGCTGGGCTACGACAAATTCCACACCAAGGCCGACCGGATCCACCGGCTGGCCATCGACGCCACCCTCGGGGAACGGATCATCAACATGCCTGTGGCCAACAATCCGGCGGGTCCGACCCTGGTCAGGGACTATCCGGAAGTGGAGAACGCGGTCCGCATCCAGCCCTGGAGGGCCCGGACTTCCCTCACCTATCAGGATCTCCAGTTTTACGAAGACGGGATATTCTGGGCCGACCAGTCCTTCTTTTCCGTGTTCAGCTTCCCACTTATAAAGGGAGATCCGGAGACGGCACTCCAGACGGCCAACTCCATGGTTCTTACGGAGAGCGCGGCCGAGAAGTATTTCGGCACAGACGATCCCATGGGCAAGGTGCTGAAGGCCAACAACCAGACAGACTACACGGTCACCGGAGTGTGCCGGGTCGTTCCCCAGAACTCCCACTTCCATTTCGACATGTTGGCCTCGTTCGAGACGCAGTTCGCTCAGAACCGCCGGATGGAAGACATCTGGCTCAATTTCAACAACTACGTCTATCTGCTGCTCAGCCCGGAGGCAGATCCCGGGGCACTGGAGGCTAAGTTTCCGGCCCTGGTCGAGCAGTACATGGGCAAAGACCTCAAGGCCTTAGGAGGGACCATCAACTTCTATCTCCAACCATTGAGAGACATCCACCTCCACTCCCACCTGGAAGGGGAAATCGAGGGGAACGGGAACATCCTGTACGTCTACATTTTTGCGGCCATCGCCCTGTTCATCCTGATCATCGCCTGCATCAACTTCATGAACCTGGCCACAGCACGCTCGGCCACACGGGCCCGTGAGGTCAGCATGCGCAAGGTGGCTGGAGCACACAAGGGCGCCTTGATCGGGCAATTCCTGGGGGAGACGGTGCTGTTCAGCCTCATCGCCCTGGCGATCGCCCTGGTCCTGGTGTGGCAGGCCCTCCCCTATTTCAGCGCCATATCCGGCATCGAGATGAAGATCCGACCCGAGCTTCTCCCCTGGCTAATCCCCACATTTTTCGGCCTGATCCTCTTCGTAGGTCTGGCCGCCGGGAGCTACCCGGCCCTATATCTTTCCTCGTTCGAACCAGCCGCCGTGCTGAAGGGTTCGTTCAAGGCGGGGAAGGCCGGCTCCCGCTTCCGCGGCATCCTGGTCGTCGGGCAGTTCATCGTGTCCATCGCGCTCATCATCGGGACCTCTCTCGTCCTCAATCAGCTCCGCTACATGAAGAAAAAAGAGCTGGGATTCGACAAGTCCCATGTCGTAGTCACTCAGGTCCGGGACCGGAAGATGCTCCAGGCACTCGATTCCATCAAAGCTCAGTTGCAGCAGGTCCCGGGCGTCCTGGCCGTGACTTCCTCGTCCATCGTCCCGGGCGGACAGCCGAGTATCAGTATCTTCCGGCCGGAGGGATTCGCAGACGACGAGTCTCAGATCATGGAGCAGTACCAGGTCGATGAGGACTTCTTCCCAACCATGGGTATCGAGGTCGTGCAGGGACGCAACTTCTCCAAGGAGTTCAGCACAGACCCGGAACAGTCGGTCATCATCAACCAGGCCGCGGCTCAAAAGTTCGGATGGGAAGATCCCGTCGGCAGGACCATCCGCATCTCCGGCGACATCAACGATGAAAACGAGATACTATTCGAGGCCCGTACGGTCGTGGGCGTCATCGCGGATTTTCATCTGGCATCGCTGCACAAGATGATCGCCCCCCAGATCGTATACAACAGCTCCGGAAGTGCCCTGTCTCTGCGGCTGAGCCCGGAGAACACTTCCGCCACCCTGACCCGGCTCAAGGAACTGTGGGGCACGATAGACCCGGGCCGCCCGCTGGATTACTTTTTCCTGGACGAGTCCTTCGACGCCCAGTACCGGGCAGAAGAGAGGCTGAGCGGGATATTCTCTTCCTTTACCGTATTCGCGATCTTCATCGCCTGCCTGGGTCTATTCGGTATGGCCTCCTACATGGCGGAACAGCGCACCAAGGAGATCGGCATCCGGAAGGTGTTGGGGGCCTCTATCCCTGGGGTTGTCGCCCTGCTCGCCCGTGACTTTGTCAAGCTGGTCCTGATCGCCAACCTGGTGGCCTGGCCCCTCGCCTATTTCATCATGAACCGATGGATGCAGAACTTCGCCTACCGCGCGGGGATCACGATCTGGATCTTTTTCCTGACCGGCCTGGCGGCAATGACTATCGCCCTGCTCACCGTCAGCTTCCAGTCGATCCGCGCCGCTCTCTCTGACCCGGTGCGGGCGATCAAGTACGAATAAATAAAGGGGAGTGGTACATTTGAGGCTCTAAATGTACCACTCCCCTTTATTTCTCCCATTTTGTCTTTCTACTCATTTTTTTATATAGTGCCAGCGGAGAGAAGAACGGGATGCGCATTTCCCTGCCCGGCAGAAGAGCACCTTTTGGGTTTGCTGTTCTCTGGATCTTTTCTGCGCTCATCCTATCGCTCCCGCAGACTCAAGCCCAGACATCCTTTCCTGAGCTGCAGAGGCTTTACTCATCTAAGCGGTATTTCGAACTGAGAGACCGGCTCAAAAAAATTGGTGAAGACAACAGATCCCCGGAGCTGGAATTCTTCCGGGGCGCGGTCGACAATGTGTTTAACCGCCTGCCCTCCTCTTTAACGCACCTCCTGGGCTATCTGGAGAGAACAGGAGGAAGCCAGCCGGCCATCTGGGCCAGGGAATGCTATGACCTTCTGGCTGACAGCTACCGCAAATCCTTCCAGTACGCCCGCGCCGCCGAGATCAATGAAAAAATCCTGATCTTGTTCCGGAACGAACTGAGCGACACGGAGCGGGCCGATCACGAGAACGAGTTCAAGCTGTGGGAAGCATTGAAAGACACACCCGCCCAGACAGCAGAATTTGCGGGCGACACGACCGTGCAGATGCAGAGTTCTCATGTTCCCATGACCGTTAACGGTTTCGAGATCGCCCTCACCTATGACACGGGCGCCGATCTCTCCGTCCTGATCGCCTCGCTCGCAAAAAAGCTCGGGCTAAAGATCATCGATGTGCCTATCCGGGTCGGGACCATCACAGGAGAGAAGATCGACGCCAGAGTCGGCGTGGCGGCGGACCTCAGGATCGGCAACATGACCGTTCGCTATGCCCTGTTCCTGGTGATGAAAGACGAATATTTCTACATCCCTGAGATCAAGCGTCAGATCCAGGGAGTGTTGGGCTTCCCTGTGCTGGCGGCCATGCGGGAGGTGACCTTTACGCGCAAGGGTGAGCTCCTCATCCCGTCAGTGCCGCAGACACAGGGAGAGCAGAACCTCGCCCTCTCGGGCTTCAAGCCCCTCATCGAAGGGCACTACAAGGGAAAAAGGCTCACATTTGTGCTGGATACGGGTGCCAACCGATCTGACCTGTGGCCTCCCTTTCTGGCGGCCTTTGCAGAGGATATCAAGGGCCGCTCCGAGCTCAGGACGGAACGGTTCCGTGGGGCCGGAAGCAGCAGGGAGGTCCAGGCCTACAGCCTTGGGGACCTGGTCCTAAAGATCTCCGGCCAGGACGTAACGTTTCGCAGAATCCCGGTCTTCACCGAATACACGACGGAAAACAGCCGCTTCTTCTACGGGAACCTGGGCCAGGACCTGGTTCGACAGTTCCCAAGCTTAACTATCAATTTTGAAAACATGTGCGTGGTGTTCAATTAGATAAAACTTCCATGTGCAGTTCACACCCTTCGGTCAGCTCCTTCAGATAGAAATAACGTCCCTCATTTATACAGAAAAGGCGCACCCCTATCCCCATCATCCGCTCCGTAAAACCAGGCTCGCGAACCTTCGGAAGAAAGACACTCCGGTGCAGCTTCCCTTCCAGATCCAGAACCAGAAACTCATCGCCAGCCTCATTGCTTTGGAAGGTCTGGACGTAGATCCTGTCGTCGGCGATCACAAAATCCCGGATGGCTGGGAATGACTCCGGATACTTCAGTTGGGTTCGGGTCTTGAACAGTTCCCAGTTTTCCTCCTGGATGTTCATCATGGGATCTTCCTTCAGCAGCTGCTCACAGAGCAGGCGATCGGCGCTGGTCACCGGCCTCTTCTCGTATTCTCTGCGGATCTCCCTGATCTTCCGCCCGACTGGATCGTACACATCGATCACGAATCCCTCCGGGCTCTTCTCCACATACAGGTTGTTTTCATGCACTTGAAAATGTATGGAATCCGGGATCATGTCCAGCTGTTCCCTCTGAGCCGCAAAAGGCTGACGGTAGAGTTCACGGAGATCATTCGTCTCGCCGCTAAGGATCAGGATTGAGGAATACTGCTTTGGGTCTTTCTCAGTTCCTGCGATTCGGAGCCGCACCGCATAATTCTCGCCCCAAGGCACAACCTGAGTGAATTGAGGCTGGCGGAGTTTTTCCCGGATCAGCTTGCCGTCTCTGGTATAAAGAACCAGCTTGTTGGCGCTGTCGATGGCCGTGCGATCCGTGGAGATCAGGAGCGTATTGGACAGCCAGGGTGTGATCTCCACTTCCCCGGGACCCTGTCCTTCCCGGCCGAAGCGTCTTTTCAGGCTCAGGGTGGCGAGGTCGAACACAGAGACGGTCGCCCCTTCCAGAATAAAGACCTCGGAATCCGAGATCTGGAAACCATCGGGTTCCAGAATGCCAGGCAGCAGCCCGATCCGTTCTGCGGGCAGATAGGCCGTAGTGGTGAGGAACAATGTGAGAGTTATAAGTATGAATTTCCTTGTCATTTTCTCTCCAGTTTACAGGTGTCCAGACCCTCAGAGTCGCCTTCCACCTTAGTTTACTATAGAAACCGCCAGATATTCCCGAAAGAATCGATCGGGGGAGAGATTTCCTTAACAGTGTGTGGATTCCATTTGAAAACACCTGCTGATTTTGTATATGGTTAAGAATGGCCTATGGATTCCGGACTTGAACATACCGAAAGGAGGACAATCTTGAGAAATTTTCTGCGCACAATCCTGTTTGGGGCGCTCCTCGCCTTTTGGG
>JBGUED010000035.1:0-11040 GCA_041821525.1 Candidatus Aminicenantaceae bacterium
CATCCACCACCTCGATCGTGCTGTGCGCTTCAGCGTTTTGACCAGTACAGGAAATGAATAAGAATTGTGTAGAGAGCAACAAAATGGGTATCAGGAAGAGGTGCATATTCCATCTCATTCTGCAACCAACATAAAACCAATCCCCTAGTTTATCAACTAAATACTTAGCTAATGGAGTGCCACATTGATTTCTTTCTCAGCTAATAACGTGAACGCATGAATCTCCCAAATGTTGAGTGGCGCGCCTGGAGAGACTCGAACTCCCGACCCGCTGCTTAGAAGGCAGCTGCTCTGTCCTGCTGAGCTACAGGCGCCCCAAATTGAGTCATTCGCAAAAGATTTCGATACTCACTGCAATATACACAAGTTCAAAATCGCAATCTTTTGCGAATGATTCAATTTATAATCAGACCTATATTATACTTAATTATTCGTCGATTCGCTCGAAGAAATAATCGGGGAGGCCGGATTTGAACCGACGACATCCTGCTCCCAAAGCAGGCGCGCTACCAGGCTGCGCTACTCCCCGGTCTCGAGTCATCTCTCCGCAGCACAGGCTGCAAAGGCAGCCATAATGATACCTGATGTGTGGGAAAATGCAAACCTGGAGATGGCTTTGTCGCTGCGCTTTCCGCAATGGCAGTGCGAGATGGCTTTGTTGCGGCTCTTTCTGCAATGACCACGGATACCAGCCCTAAGGGGACATCAAGCCCCTCCGGGAGTTGCAGGAGAGATTATTTGCGGCGGAGGGCCTTTTCGATTTCGTACCTGCGGAGACGCAGGGTGATGGGCCGGCCGTGGGGGCAGAGGGCCGTGTTGGAGGTCTTGAACAGTTCTTCCACGAGATAGTCCATCTTTTCGAATGCCAGAGATTCCCCGGCCTTGACCGCAGACTTGCAGGCCAGGGTTGCCAGCATCCGTTTGCGTTTTGACTCGACCTGCTCCTGCCCCACATCTTCCAGAAGGGCCAGAAGAACGTTGACCGCCTCCTGCTCATCGAAGATATCGGGAAACTCCTTGAGCGCAAAACTCCGCCTGCCCATTTCATCCACACGGAAGCCGGAGTTCTCCAGCAGTTCCCGGTTCTCCTCCAGGTTCAGGGCCTGCGCCGGCGAAAGCTCCACGATCTTGGGATGCAGGATCATCTTCCGCGGCCATTTCTGCTTTTTATCGATCTCCAGGTATCGATCGAAGAGCACGCGCTCGTGGGCATTGTGCTGGTCGATGATGAGAATGCCGTCCTCGTCCTCGGCCACGATGTAGAAGTCTAGATACTGGCCCAATACCCGGGGAACCGGGCTTTCTGCTGGCGCCTCATCCCTGAGAGCTTGGGAGGCAGCCGGCAGCGAAGGTTTCCTCTTCCTTCCCGGCCGGCCGATCAGATCCGCCTGAGACATCTCCTGCACATGGAAAGCGGCCGGTCCCTCGCTTTTCTCCGGATAGACTTCCTTGATCCCCAGCTCCCGCAGGAGCGCCTGCTCCACACAGCGGTACACGAAGGAAAAGATCGAGCGGGAATCCTGGAAGCGCACTTCGGACTTGGCTGGATGGACATTGACATCCACCTCGGATACGGGAATCTCCAGGACCACAACGGCTTCAGCAGATTGGCCCTTTTCCAGGAAGTTCTTATAGGCCTGGTTCAGGGCCGCTTGGACCGTGGGGTCCTTGACCAGGCGGCCGTTTATGAAAATGAACTGATGCTTTCGGTCCAAGCGGGCCGATGGAGGGCGGGAAGCGAATCCATGCAGACGGCGCCCTCCTTCCGTGTAATCAAAAGAGAGCAGGCCCTCAATGAAGGCCTTGCCAAAGACCTGATATAGCCGCTCCTTCAGTCCGGTCACGACCGGGTAGTCGAAGACCCTGCGCTCGCCGTGCTGGAGAGCGAAACGCACGACAGGGTAGGCCAATGCAATATCAGTCAGGAGCCGGGTGATGCGGTTGAGCTCGGCCCGGTCCGAACGCAGGAACTTCTTCCGGGCCGGCAGGTTAAAAAACAGGTCCTTGACTTCGATGCTGGTCCCCCTGGGAAAGGCGATGTCTGCTGCTTCCCCCTGTTCCTTGCCTTCGATCAGGATCCGGGTCCCCTGCTCCGCCTGTCCATCCGAAGTCATCAGAGTCACGCGGGCCACGGCCGCAATGCTGGAGAGCGCCTCCCCCCTGAACCCGAGTGTGCCGATTCGCTCCAGGTCGTCTATTCCAGCGATCTTGCTGGTGGCGTGGGACTCGAAACACAGCAGGGCATCATCGCGGGCCATGCCCCCCCCGTTGTCCGTGATCCGGATCAGCCCCTTGCCTCCGTCCAGAAGCTCCACCCGGATGTCGGTAGCCCCGGCATCCAGGGAATTTTCCACCAGCTCCTTGATCACAGAGACCGGCCGCTCCACTATCTCTCCGGCTGCGATCTTCCGGGCCACGTCCTGGTCCAGTTTCTGAATGATCCCCATGGTCGGCTATTCCTTGGGCACGGATCCTTTTGGCCGCACCCTGCCCTGCGTTTTTCCTTCGGTCACAGACACGATTTCCACCGATGCCAGCTGCATCTCCGGGACTCCACAGTCCGCCAGGGAGATGTCGATGTAGTTATCAGAGAGGGCCCGGCCGGAGCTGTCTGTTTCGGATCGGGATATGACCACCGACTCAAACGCCTGGCCGACAAAACGTCTGCGGAACGCCAGGTTCTTCTCACGGGCCAGCGTCCGCAGCCGGGAGGCGCGTTCCTTTTTGGCGGCCGGGGGCACCTGCGTCCACGCGGCGGCGGGGGTGTTGGGACGCGGAGAGAACGAGAACACGTGGAAGTAGGTCAGCGGTGACCCCTCCAGGAAGGCGGTCATGACCGCGAAATCTTCATCAGTCTCGCCGGGAAAACCCACGATGATGTCGGTTCCCAGGGCGACACGCGGCCGCTTCTGATGCAGATGAGCCAGGATCTTCTCATAGTCCACCGCCTTGATCTTGCGGCCCATGCGGGCAATGATCCGGTCCGCCCCATGCTGCAGGGAGAGGTGGAAATGCGGGCAGATCCTGGGATCGGACACCAGGTGCTCTAGCAGCCCATCGTCCATGAAGCGCGGGTCCAGGGAGCTGAGCCGCAGCCGATGCAGGCCGTCGACAGCGCTTATTTCCTCGAGTAGTTCTCGGAACGAGAGCGGCGGGTCCAGATCCCTACCGTAGTGTGTCAAATGAATCCCGGCCAGCACGACCTCCTTGAATCCCTGCTCGACCATGATGCGAACATCATTCAGAATCTTGTCCTTGGCATAGCTCACGCTCCTCCCCCGGACCGAGGGGACGATACAGAACGTGCAACCAAAATCGCATCCGTCCTGGATCTTGACCAGGGCCCGCGAACGGAACGGCCTGGATCGTGTTTTTTTATGCAGGGGGGGGTGCGACAGGATGCGGTCAGGCAGCCCTTCCTTTTCCCGGTTGGAGACCACCTGCCAGACTCCAGGGAAGCGCCTCAGTTCCTCGGCGGCCCGCTCCGCAAAACATCCGGTGACCACCAGCCGGGCCTCGGGATTCTCCCGGTTCATCCTCCGGATAAAGTTGCGGACATCGCGGTCGGCACGCGCGGTGACGGTGCAGGTGTTGACGAGGATCAGATCGCTCCGGCTGTGCTCCTCCTCAAAATGCAGCCCCCGCTTCTGGAACTCGTCCGCCCAGGAAAAGGCCTCTGCCTGGTTGACGCGGCAGCCGAAACTCTGGATGGAGAACGAGTTCATATCCGGCTTTTGATGTTCTCCGAGCTTTGTTCGACCTTGGCGCCCTGGGCCTGGCGATAGGCCTTGAGCCGGGCTTTCAAGGCCTCGTCCTGGAGGCTCAGGATCTGCACGGCCAGCAACGCAGCGTTTATGGCGCCGTGTTTACCGATCCCCATGCACGCCACTGGGATCCCCTTGGGCATCTGCACGGTCGCCAGGAGGGCGTCCAGGCCATTGACCGCCGACCCGCCCACCGGGATCCCAATCACGGGAAGGATGGTGTGGGAGGCCACGACCCCCGCCAGATGAGCCGCCATGCCGGCTGCAGCGATAAACACTTCGCCTCCCCCCGCCTCGAATTCCGCCACGAGCTTCTGAGTCCGCTCCGGGGTGCGGTGGGCGGAGGTCACCTCCAGCAGAAAGGGCACCTCGAATTCCTTGAGGATATTGACCGCACCCTCGATCACTTCAAAATCCGACTCGCTTCCGATAAATATGGCAACTTTGCTCATGGCTAAACCTTTCTCTCTATTCCGATGTCTTTTCGATAATGCATGGCTTCAAACTTTATCTCATCCACTGCATCATAGATGATCTTCATGGTGTCCTCGAGGGTATCCAGGGAGGCGCACACATTCAGCACCCGACCGCCCGCGGTCAGGATCTTGCCCTTCTCTTCCCTGGTCCCGGCATGGAAGACAACCACATCCTTCATCTTCGCCACTCGATCCAATCCCTCGATTTGCTTGCCTTTTTCATATTTGGTGGGATAGCCGCCCGAGGCCAGCACGACACAGCCGGAGGCCTTACGGTTCCATTTGGGCTTGACACTGAGTACGTTCCCCTCCATGGCCGCCTCGAGGATGTCCATGAGGTCTGACTCCAGGCGGAGCATCTGGGGCTGAGTTTCCGGATCCCCGAACCGGCAATTATACTCCAGGACCTTGGGGCCCTGCTCCGTCAACATGAGGCCCACGTAGAGGACTCCCTTGTATTTTTTCTCTTCCTCCAGCATACGGGTGACGGTGGGGAGCACGATGGTCTTCATGATGTGATTGAACAGGTCCTGTTTGACAAAGGGATTGGGGGAGATGGCCCCCATGCCGCCGGTATTGGGGCCCTTGTCCCCGTCGAAGACCGCCTTATGATCCATGTTGGTCACAAAGGGCATGACCTTCACGCCGTCCGACACGACGATGAACGAGGCCTCATCCCCCCGCAAGAACTCCTCGATCACTACGACCTTGCCGGCATCGCCGAATTTTTTCTCCACGATCATGGAGTCCACGGCTTCCTCTGCCGCGCGCAGGCTGCGGCAGATGATGACGCCTTTTCCGGCGGCCAGCCCGTCGGCCTTGACCACCACGGGAAAGGAAAAAACCCCGGACTGCAGGATCTGCTGGGCTGCCTTAGGTGTATCCACGATGCGGTACTGCCCCGTGGGGATTTTGTGCCGGTCCATGAACTGTTTGGCGAAGACCTTGCTCCCCTCCAGTTCAGCCGCGATCTTGTAGGGACCGAAGCACTTGAGGCCGACCTGTTCAAATTCGTCCACGATGCCCTCGGTCAAGGGGGCTTCCGGTCCGACCACGGTGAAGTCGATCTTTTCTTGGGTGGCGAATTTTTTCAAGGCCTGGATATCATCCGCCCTGATGTCCACATTCTCGGCAAGGGACTGCGTGCCGGCATTTCCCGGCGCACAGTACACCTTCTTGACCCTAGGGCTCTGGGATATTTTCCATGCCAGTGCATGTTCGCGTCCTCCGCCTCCGACTACCAAGACTTTCATGACAAACTCCCTTCTCGTTGACTGAGTGCTCCCCGGCTATCCCGAGAGTTTCTGCAGATTCTCGGCAAAGGTATCGGAAAATCCCGGATAGGGGAAAATGCTCTTCATGACCTTGGCCGCCAGCGGTACGGCCCGGTCGAACGGCAAACAGTATTTCATCTCCCTGAAATTCTGTCTATATTCCTTGACCTCCGCCTTGACAGCCCGGCCGTTGATGATCAAATCGGAGATGAGTCCGGCCAGTATGTCGAAATCGCTCTCGGTCATCCCGAAGCGCGTCATCTCCTGCACGCCCATCCGGATGCCGCTGGGTTCCAGGAAGGTCGCGTCATCGGGCAGGGCCTGATAATTGGTCACGATGTTGTTGTCTTCCAGCTTGCGGGCGATGTCCATTCCATTGCCATAGCGGTCGATACGGATCAGGACCTGATGGGTCTCGGTGAAGCCGTCGGACTCGTCCCCTTCGACCTGGATGCCCTTAGCCTTCAGGACCCGGGCAAAGGCCTTGGCATTGGCGCGGACCTGCCTCTGATATGCGTCCTTGAACTCGTTCATTTCGTAGGCCGACATCAACAGCCCCACCAGGGTCCCCAGGTGGTGGTTGCTGGTGGATCCGGGGAATGCGCGCCCCTTGATGTCGAGCCAGAGCTTGCGCAGAGGGTGGCCCTTGGGAAAGTTCCCGGCGATCAAGCCCCTCTGGGGTCCGAAGAAGGTCTTGTGCGTGCTGCCCGTGACGACGTTGGCCCCATCCGCCAGGGGCGCCTGGAAGGCCCCGTACAGTCCCAGCACATGCGCCATGTCGAACATGATGACGGGCGGCCGCTCCCAATCCTTGACCAGGTCAGCCACCAAAGCGACGGGTTCGGGATACAGGAACATGCTCTTGCCAAACACCATGAGATCAGGCCGGTGAACCTCCAGCAGCTCGGCCAGCTTTTCCGGGTCGGGCCTGTAAGGGTTTCCTTCCAGGACCGGGAAGTTTACCACCCGCTCCTTGCCTGTCTCCGGATCCTCTTGCACATAGTTGAACAGCGAACCCATGGGCTGTGAGCTGAGATGCCCGCCCTTCTTCAGGTCGTTGTTCATGACCAGCCGCATCTTGCGCATGGGCTGGCCCTCGGGACGGCCGCGGTTCAGGAAACGGACCATGCCCTTGAAGATCACCTCATTGGCCATCTGGCCCGAAACCGGGCGAAGCTCCACATCGCTGCAGCCGAAGAAATCGGCCAGCTCGGCCTGGGCTTCTTCCTCGACGTCCTTGATGAAATCAATGCCCTGGTAGAAATACACCTCCCGACCCTTCATGGTCTTGTGTTCGGCGTAACGGCCTGCCGGATCTGAGATCTCACACATCTTGACCAGGAGAGACGGTGTCGATTCCGAAGGGATCAGGTTGAACGACTCGTGCTGTCTCCAGATATTGTTGGCAGCCAGGCGCTCGGATAATGATTCGACTTTGGCATAGAATGAAGGCATCGGTTAATTCCCCTGTTAAGATTTGAAGTTTTTTTCCTCGATCCTGGAAATCTTGTCCAGGCGCTCCTGATGGCGCCCCCCTTCATACTCGGTGTTGAGCCAGATCTCGACAATGTTCAGCGCCTCGTCCAAAGGAAGGATCCGCCCGCCCAGGGCCAGGCAGTTGGAATCGTTGTGGGCGCGGCTCATCTCCGCCATGTAATCGTCCACACACAGGGTCGCCCGAATCCCTCGGTGTTTATTGCCGACCATGGACATGCCGATACCGGTGCCGCAGATCAGGAGCAGCCTGTCGCACTCGCCGGCCGCATGGCCCGCCAAGGCCTTGAGCGCATAGTCCACATAATCCACCCGCTCTCCCTCGCCACAGCCGTAATCAACCGCCTCCACACCCTGTTCTTCCAGGAAAGCCAGTATGCCCGGCTTGAGTTTGTATCCCGCATGATCAGATGCCACTCCGATTCTCATGCTCCCTCCAGGCTTGAGGTATCCGATGGAGACCGGGGACCGGTCTATCGGTTGGATTATTATATCACGACCGGAGCGGCTTTCCCAGAAAACCGAGACTCCAAAGGTCAAATCAGGGAGTTTTTGGGATCAGTTGCGGTGGATGAGCTTCTCGGCCTCGGGAAGGACTTCGAGGGCCTTCCGCACCAGTGGATCGCTCAATCTGTACATCCGCTCCCCCTCCTGGAGTCCGTAGAAGGAGGCAGGGAGTTCTTTTTCCAGCTCTCGCTTCATCTGCGACAGAGATTCTTCGAACTCCTCGGAGGTGAACTCGTATTTGAGGTTCAGCTCCTCTACAAATTCCCGAAAATCCTGTACGACCGCATCATCGATCTCAAAGCCGGCAGGGAGTGAATCGTTTTTGACCACGCGTTTCGACAGCGCGGTATCTTTTTCAAAAAAATGCCGGGCATAGTTGAAAAAAGAACCCTGGGTCAGCAGATAAAATGTCAAGGGCTTGAACGCGAAATCGACCTCATAATCAGGGGAAATGCCTCCTTGCCCCAGGACCTTGCGGCCGCCGGAGGTGTATGCCACATCCCGCGACTCTTCGGGAACCTCCTGGTAGCTCACATAGTCCTCGATCTGGGAGTAGTCCCGCTGTATGGAGCGTCCGCTGGGTGTGTAGTATCTCGCCGTGGTCAGAGCCAGGGCCGCGTCCCGGCCGACACGGAACACGGTTTGAACCAGCCCTTTCCCCCAGGAATCCTTCCCCACGAGCAAGCCCCGGTCATTATCTTTGACCGCACCGCTCACGATCTCGGGAGCGCTGGCCGTTCCTTCATGGATGATGATAACCAAGGGGACATCGCTGTAGCGGCCGTCTTTATCAGTCTCGAAGACCTTATTGTAGTACTGGTTCCTCCCCCTGATGGACACGATCCCGTCCCCCTCGGGAAGCAGGTCTTCACTCATCTCCAGGGACTGCAGGAAGGTGCCGCCGCCGTTGTAGCGAAAATCCAGGATGAGCTTTTTCATGCCCTGGCTCTTCAGGAGTTCCATCTTCTCCCGAAACTCACGGCCCGTGGTCTCTGCAAAGTTCCGGATGTAGATGTAGCCGATGTCATCCTTTAGGATAAAGGCATAGCGGATGCTCTCCAGGGGAATCTCCGCCCTCACAATCACGAATTCCATGGGCTCGTCGACGCCCTCACGCAGTACGGTGATGGTGACCTCTGTGCCTTTCTCCCCCCGCAGTTTCTGCATGGCCTGGTAGCTGGTGATGGGCTGGGTGCTCTCTCCATCGATGTGGGAGATGACGTCATTGGGCAGGATCCCCAGCCTGTAGGAGGGGCCGCCTTCGATGGGGGAGATGACCTTGATGTAGTCGCCGTGTTTCTGGATCAGGCAGCCGATCCCGAAATACTTCCCCCTGTAATCCTCTGTCATGGTGGCCAGGTTGGTGGGGTCCAGGAAATAGGAGTGGGGATCGAGGGTGGGCAGCATGCCCTTGATGGAGGCATAGGCCATCTCCTTGTTATCCACATCCGTGTAGTAGTTCTCCCCGATGAGCGCGAACATGGTGGAGAGCTTGTCCAGGGACTGCTGCCACATGTCCTCTTCCCACAGGGGCTGCAGGAGGAACACGCCGATGAAAAGAACCAGGGATATCCACTTTTTTGCCATGGCGACTCCGTGTTCTTCCATACTAACAGAGCACTGGATTATTGTAAAGATGACGGGGAAAGGAGCCGAGGACCGACCGGATTGTTTTGTAGAGAAGCATGCACATGCTGACATATGAGTTGGCAGTCGGCAACTTGACTTATCTTGGACCAAAAGTTATAGTTCCCTAGCTTGCCGCTCGCGGCGCTCGAGGCTAATAACATGTTCGGAAGTATCGGATTTCAGGAGCTCATCATCATCTTTAGCATTGCTCTGCTCATTTTCGGCCCCAAGAAGCTGCCCGAAGTGGGGAGGTCGATCGGAAAAGCTCTGAGGGAATTCCGCAGGACCTCAGACGAGATCAAGGAAAAAATCGAGGAAGAGATCCAGGCGGATGAGTTTCGGGCGATCAAAAAAGACATCGAACACACGGTGGACATAACCGGAAGCATCAACACAGAGAACAACAATCCCTACGACCTCCCGGACGAAACCCGAGACGAAGCCCCCCCCAAGGAAGCAGAACCCCCAAAGGACACGGAGCCGCATGGGCAAGGAAACAAAGACTCCTGACAACATGACCTTCCTCGAACATCTCGAGGATCTGCGCAAGCGGATCTTTTACTCCTTTGTCGCCGTGATCGTGGCCGTCATCCCCTCCTGGTTCTTCAGCAAAGACATCTTCAACCTCCTGGCCAAGCCCATCACCCGGTTCCTCCCCGAGGGGGAGCAGCTCGTGTTCACATCTCTCCCCGCCCCCTTTTTCCTCTACATGAAGGTGGCCTTCCTGACCGCTATCTTCGCCGTGGCGCCCTTCCTGTTCCTCCAGGTCTGGTATTTTGTGGCGCCCGGCCTCTTCCGGCGCGAAAAAAAGCACCTCATCCCCTTTGTCGTGTTCACCACGGTCTTTTTCACCGGAGGCGCCGCCTTTGCCTTCCTGGTGGTCTTCCCCTTTGCCTGCAGCTTCTTCCTGAACATGGGTGCGGAGTTTCAGGCCCTCATCACCATCGACCAATACTTCAGCCTGGCCATGCGGATCATCCTGGGGATCGCCCTAGTCTTCGAAATGCCCACCCTGGTGTACTTCCTGGCCCGCATGGGACTCATTTCCGCACGTTTGATGGTCAAGCACTTCAAGTATGCGGTGCTGTTGGTATTTGTCATCGCGGCGGTCATTACCCCCACCCCTGACATGTTCACCCAGAGTATCATCGCCGTTCCCATGTTAATACTCTACGGCCTGAGCATCCTCATTGCCCTGGTGGTCGGGAAACAGAAGCAGCGCGCCAGAGAAAAGGACGCAGAAGAGGACCTTTCCGGGTAGAGTCCCGGCGGGCAGAGGACGTATGGACGGGCGACTGATCATAGCCGGCCGCCGCGTCGAGACCGCCGATCTCCAGGACTCCCTGAATCCCGCTTCCCTGGAATCTCTGGGGCGATTCTGCCTGGCCTCCCCTCGAGAGTGTGATCAGGCCGTGCAGGCAGCCAAGTCGGCCTTCCCCGCCTGGCGGGACATGCCGGCCAGAGAGAAAAAACAGATTTTCCAAGGTGCCAAAAAAATATTGCTCGAGCGAGGGGCGGAGGTGGCGGAGACCATCGCGCGGGAAAAAGGCGGTCCACCGACCGAAAATTGGGCCATGGAAATCTTCCCGGTTCTCGAGGCCCTGGACTATTACGCCCGAGCCGTAGTCAAAAACTCCCGACCCCGAAGATCCCGCCCCCACATTTTTCTCTTCTATCACAAGACTTCGGAGTTCCGCTTCCAAGCCTTGGGACCGACCCTCGTCATCGCGCCGTGGAACTTCCCCTTCCTCATCCCGGCGTTCGACTGCCTGAGCGCCCTGACAGTCGGGAACACCGTGATCCTGCGCCCGTCCAGCAGCACGGCCTTTACCGGCCTGCTGCTGGGTGAGATATTTCAAGGGGCCGGGCTGCCGCCAGGCGTCCTGAACGTCATCC
>JBGUED010000036.1:0-11033 GCA_041821525.1 Candidatus Aminicenantaceae bacterium
AAGGTTTCATGTTCCCAGCCGCGACCCCGGATCAGCTCGCCCGGCTTGGAGTGCTCCACGGCGTCGGCCACCATCTGTTTGATCGTGTCTGTGTCGTGGACATAGCGGAAGTCCAGCTGCATCAGAGAGGTTCCTCCCCCAGTGAAGTGGATATGGGCGTCGTTGAGACCGGGGATCAGCAGCCGTCCCCCCGCATCGATGACCTTGGTCGTTCCTTCCTCGATGTACTGCTCGATCTTCGCGTTCGAGGTCACGGCCAAGATCACCTCACCCTTTACGGCAATGGCTTCCCCGCGGGGATAGTCCTTGTCGATGGTCACGATCTTGGCGTTCATCACCACCAGGTCGGCCGGAGGGCCATCGTATCCGGCGGTGCAGCCGAAGAGCCCGGTGAGTATAATCAGGGTGACAAAAAACCATGGGATGCGTCTGTGCATTCTCTTCTCCCTCTTATTGGTGTTTGTGTGAAGCGGGAATAACCTTAATACACACGCCTCCCTTTTTCAAGGCCTTCCAGCCCTTCCAATCACCTCCTCCTGATTCCCTCCCTCCCAATCCGCACTGGCCGCCCGCTGACCACGCCATCTCTCCACCCCAACCACCGCCATCTCTCCACCCCAACCACCCTCCTTATAAGGAAGGGGGTGGGAATGCATTTCTATGATGTTCATACTCCTGCATACTTTTTAATCCCGGTCGAGTTCACCAGGGTCGTGTCAAAGGCAGAGATTTAGGATAAAATAGAGGGACAAATCCTGTAAACCTAAACCACCATGGTCTCGTCTAAGAGGGGGAAAACGAAAAAAGCCATGGAAGCCAATGTACTTGCCGAACGTGTTTGCCAGGGAGACCTGTCCGCCTTCCAGGGACTGGTGGATCAGTTCAAAAAAAAGGTCTACTTCCTGGCCTATGACGTCGTGGGCGACCATCACGAGGCCGAGGATGTTTCGCAGGAGGTTTTCATCAAGGTCTATCGGTCGCTGGGAAGCTTCCGAAGGGATGCCAAGATGAGTTCCTGGATCTACCAGATCACGGTCAACAGTGCCATCGACCTCCTGCGCAAGCGCAAGGCCAAACCCAGCGTGACCCTGGAGAATTTCGATCACATCGAGCTGCGGGACGCGCCGCGCGGCACCGCAACAGCGGCTGTGGATCCCGAGAGCAGCGCCGAGGCCGCCCTGCTGCAGGGCCGTATCGAAGAGGCTCTGCACGTTTTGGCTCCGCGGGAACGGGCGGTATTTACCATGCGGCATTACAATGATTTTCAGATCAATGAGATCGCCGATGTGCTCGAGGTCTCCTCCGGGACAGTGAAGAGCCTGCTCTTCAGGGCTCTGCAGAAGCTGCGCCGGGAGCTTGCGTTCTATCGGGGTAGCGGATCCTGGGAGATCAACCATGAATGAATGTCAGAAACACCAAAAGTTGTTTGCCGACGCCCTGTACGGCAGCCTGGATGATAGCCGGAGAAGCTCGTTCGAGGCCCATCTCGGGCAGTGTGATCTCTGCCGCGAGGAGTACGCAGGGCTCCGGGCCACGCTTCAGGATATGGAAAAACGGGAGCGCAGCGAGCCGAAACCGGAGTTCTGGGAAGGCTACTGGGAGAGACTCGGGAGCCGCATGCACAGAGAAAAGGTCCTGTACCAGCCGCGACCTTCCAGGCCGCGCCGTCCTTCCTTTGACTGGCTCCGGTTCCGCATGCCGCGCTGGGCCTTCCAGGCGGCGGCGGCCGTGCTGCTGGTGGCGGTGGGAGTCTTCATCGGCAGGATGTGGCTGCTTCCTCCCTCTGCGGGTGTGCAGACGGCAGCACAAACCGGTGGGAGCATGTCCCCCTATTCCCTGGAACTTGCGTCCCGCACTCAGAATTATGTGCAGCGGTCCCAGCTGGTGCTCATGGCCATCGTCAACTTCGACAGAGAGTCCGAAGATCCCTACACCCTGGACCTCCCCTACAAACAGCAGCTCTCGCGCGAGCTGCTGCAGGAAGCCGACTGGCTCAAGCAGGGGCTGGCCGATGCCCGCCAGCGACGGCTGGGAGAGCTCGTGGCCGACCTCGAGGCCATTCTCCTGCAGATCGCCAACCTGGGGGCAGCAAAGGATATGGACGCCATCGAACTGGTGCAGGCCGGCGTGCAGAGCCGCGGCCTGTTTTTGAAAATGCATCTGGCGGAGGTCAACCAGCCCTGGGATGACTTAGGGGTCCGGACAGAGACTCCGCCGAAAACCGATAAAACCAAGATATTTTAAAGGAGAAACCGATGAAAAAGAGATCAAAACTTGCACTGATCACTGCTGTTATTCTCTGGCTGACTTCGGGATGGATGGCCCCCGGGATCTGGGCGGAAGCAAACCAGGACCAGGATGCCGTCGCCTACCGGGCGGCCTATAGACTGTATATGGAAGAAGACTGGGACAAGGCCGCTACCGCGCTGGAGGCCTTTGTGAAGGACTTTCCCGGGAGCACCTACGTGGATGATGCCCATTATTTCCGCTGCAGCGTGAGGGACAAAATGGACGAGCCCCGGGAACAGGTGTTTAACTGCTACCAGAATTTTATCAAGACTAATCCGGATAGCACCTATGTGGACAATGCCAAATCCAACATGATCCGCATCGGCAACCTGCTGGCCAAGCAGGGCAAGACCCAGTACAAAATCCTGATCCAAGGACTTTACGAAGAATCGGAAGAGGATATCAAGCTGGCAGCCCTGCACGCGCTGGAGGACATGGGGGACGAGGCGGCCCTGGATGCCATCTTCGCGCTCTACGATGATTCCTCCGATAACAGGATGCGGGCCCGCATCATCCATATCCTGGAGGACTTCGAATCCCCTCAGGCGCTGGAAAAGCTCAAGGAGATCGCCCGCAAGGAGAGCGATCCGGACCTGCGCCGCCGGGCGGTCTACGCCATAGCCGAGTGGGATGATGAGGCCCCCATCGATTTCCTGCTGGAGATCGCCCGCTCCGATGCCGATCCCAGGACCAAACGGGCGGCCCTGTATGCCCTGGGAGATGCAGACGATCCCGCCGCCATTCCGGTCCTGCGTGACATCGCCATCAACGAGGACGACGAAGAGTTGGCTAAGGCGGCGATCCACGCCCTGGAGGACATAGACAATCCCAAAGTCCTGCCTGCGGTCTTGGATATCATGAAGACCTCCAAGCATCCGGAGGTGCGCAAGCAGGCGCTGTACACACTGGAAGACCTGGACGGCGCCGAGGTGGAGCCTGTCCTCCTGGAGATCATCCAGAAAGAACAGGATCCCGAGATGAAACAGGCGGCCCTCTATGTGTTGGCCGATATTGGAACCGAGAGATCTGCTGACATGCTGATCGAGGTATTGCGGACGAGCGATGATCCCAGGATGAAGAAGGTTGCTCTGTATGCACTGGAAGATGTGGGCAGCGAAAAAGCGGCCCGGGTCATCTACGAGACGGCCCTGAGTGGCGAAGACGAGGAACTGGCCCAGGCAGCCGTGCACACACTGGAGGACATCCTGGAGGAAGATCAGCCTGACATGTTCCTGGAGATCTACCGCAAGGCCAAGTTCCCATCGGTCCGTCGCTCGGCCCTCCATGTCCTGGAAGACCTGGGAGACGGAGCCTCGGTCAAGGTCCTGGGCGAAGTGCTCAAGACCGAGGAGGAACCGGATATGAGGCGGTCGCTCGTCTATTCCCTGGGAGAGACCGGGAGTGACGACGCGGTCCCCATCCTGCTGGACGTGGCCCTTAACGACTCGAACAACCGGATCCGGGCCGCGGCCGTGTCCGCGCTGGGAGAGATCGGGACACCCAAGGCACGCGATGCGCTGATGAAGGTCCTGGAAAAGAAGTGAATCGGCACCGGAGGCAGCGATGAGACACCCATCGAGAATCCTGTCCCTGGTTGGATTGACGGTTTTGATTCTGGCCCCTCAGGTGCTCGGACAGACCGGGGAGATCTACCGGCATCCCCATCCCCAGGAGAACCTGGAGGCCCGCTGGGCTTGGGCCCAGGAACAGGCAGAACGCCTGTCTACGGACGGCGGCTTCTGGATTGGATATTCCATCAAACACCTCGTGCGGGAGTTTACATATTTCATCTCTGAGGGATCCTCCAGCTTCACCACCACGACCTCACGCCTTAGGATCCCGAGCGGAGTCACCCTGCAGGAGAGGATCTATGGCCGGAAACCCGGCCAGGGGACCTCCGACGAGAAGGCCATTAAGGAGCTGGCCCGGCAGGCCCTGGAAGAACGGGACGTTCCCTACTCCCAGCAGAAGAAGGTCTGGAAGGACGTGGCCCTTATTTTCAGGTTCAATCCGCGGGATTCGAAGCAGCCGGCCCGGCTCCATTTCAGCAGCCTGGATGTCCCCTTCGAGACCGACGGTCTTTCCATGTTCTGGTTGGATCCTGCCGAGGATGGAGAGAGCTTCGCGCTCGTTAGTGGCTTGTTCGAGAAGTCCAAGGATCTTAAGCAGCAGAAGCGGCTTTTGAGTGCCGTCGGATTTCACTCCGATTCCGAACGCGTGGTTTCCTTCCTGGAGGGTGTGCTGCAGAGCCGGGCCCCTGAGGAGCTGCGCGCCCGGGCAGCCTCGGAGCTCGAGGACCACCCCGTACCGCGTTCGCTGGATCTCCTGAGAGAGACCGCTTTTAAGGACCGCTCCCTGGATGTCCGCAAAAGAGCGGTGAGTGCTCTGGAGGACCTGGAGATGGAGGGGGCGGTGGATGTATTGATCGAGCTGGCGAAGCACGGGGAGCATCCCGACATCCGCAAGCGGGCGATCTCTACCCTGGGGGACCTGGCCTCGCGCAAGGCCGCCGAGGCCTTGATCGATATTGCCTACAATGATCCGGAGGCCGACATCCAGAAGCGCGCGGTCTATGCCCTTGAGGACCTACCCGATAACGAGGGGGTTCCCTACTTGATCAAGATCGCCCAGACACACCCCCATCCCCAGGTGCGCAAGAGTGCCATCCACTGCCTGGGGGATTCCGGCGATCCCCGCGCCCTCGACGCCCTCATCGCCATCCTCAAAAAATGACTGGGGGACGTCCCCCTAGGGGACACCCCAGCGCCCATTTAATCCCTGCCTTCCTCATGTGCTGTTTTTTTCAATTAGGGTGTCCCTTTGGGGAACGTCCCCCAGTGAAATTTCGTATCTAGATATGAGGAGGCTGCAACCATGCTCAGATCCAAAGCCCTTTGGGGTACAGCGATTTTATCTCTGCTCTGGCTTAACGCCTGTGTCCATGTGGGGGAATTCCAGGAGGAAACCCGAAACTTTCCCCTGGAAGAGCACTCTGCGGCTTCGGTTTTTCTCAAAATGGGTACCGGGGAACTGCGGGTTCAGGCCGGGGCCCGGGAGCTGTTGGAAGGGATCTTTTCCTTCAATGTGGAAGAATGGCGGCCGGAATTCGAACACAAAATCCAGGGAGACACGGTCCAGCTTACGGTGAGGCAGGGCGACGTGTCCGGGATCCCGATGGGGAAGATCAGGAACCGGTGGGACATCTACCTGAATGAGAAGGTCCCCATAGACCTGGAGGTGGACTTCGGGGCCGGAGAAGGCCGGCTGGACCTGCGTGGATTGAATCTAAGGTCGCTCGAGATCGACATGGGGATCGGGGACCTGACCGTTGACCTCTCTGGAGAACACGACCAAGACCTGCATGTGATCATTGACGGGGGCGTGGGCTCGGCCACGGTATACCTGCCGGAAGACATCGGGGTCAAGGTATATGTGGATAAGGGCATCGGATCCGTGGACGCCAGGGGATTCACAAAGCGAGGTGATGTCTACACCAACGATGCCTATGAAGACTCTGAGATCACCCTCAGCGTAGACATCGATACCGGCATCGGAAGCATCGATCTCAAGCTGAAGGGGCGCTCCCCCGTGCCTGCCCGCTGATCTGTCAGGGTGGTTTTTGATCCGCTGCCCCCCTTTGATCCTGGAGCTTGACTATCTCCACGGGGATGAATACAATTCTTCCTGCATTCAAAGACTATGGCTTTTCATCAGTTTCATGATCAAATCCCGAGGAGGTAATCCCATGGAAATTTTTAGGCACACATCTATGGTAAAAGTAACTCTGTTTCTGGGGCTCTTGGCCTGGGCCCTGGTGCTCCCGCCGGCGCACGCGGTTGGGGCACAGAAAAAGCTTGAGAACACGGATCCGATTCAGCGCCTGAAATGGCATGAGCAGCACGAGGCCATGAAGGAGGCGTCTCCTTTCAACAGCCTCAAGTGGCGCCTGATCGGCCCTGATATCATCTCGGGCCGCTGCACCGACATCGCCATTCCCAAAGGCAGTAAGCACACCATCTACGTAGGCGCCGCCACAGGCGGTGTCTGGATGACCCGGAACTCCGGAGTTACCTGGGAGCCCCTCATGGATGACGCACCCACCCAGTCCATCGGCGACCTGGCCATCGCTCCCTCGGATCCGAACATCATCTGGGTGGGGACTGGCGAGGCCAACATCTTCCGCGCCTCGACAGCCGGCGTGGGCGTCTATAAGTCCACGGATGCCGGCAAGACCTGGCAGCACATGGGATTGACTAATACCTACACCATCGGCCGCATCGTCATCCATCCGCAGAACCCGGACATTGTCTATGTGGTATCTCCCGGGCACGAGTGGACCTACAATCCTGAACGAGGCGTATTCAAGACCACGGACGGCGGCCGGACCTGGGACAAGGTGTTCTACATCAACGAGAAGATCGGAGCCATCGACCTGGTCATGGACCCATCGGATCCCGACACCCTGGTTGCCTCCATGTGGAACCGGATTCGCCAGCGCTGGTCCGATCCGCAGCCCGGACCCGGGGACGGGATTTTCAAGACCATTGACGCCGGCAAGACCTGGCAGCAGAAGACGAACGGCCTGCCCAATCTCGATAAGACCGGCCGTATCGGGCTCAGCCTGTGTGCCAGCCAGCCTAACGTGATCTACGCGTTCGTGGACAACCACAACCCCGGCCGCATGCCCCGAGAAGGTGCACGTGACGCCTACGGCCGTCTCAAGACCGGGCGCGCCATCAAGGGCGCCGAGGTCTATCGCTCTGATGACCAGGCTGAGACCTGGGCCAAGGTGAGCCCCGACGACAGCTACATGGAGGGATTCGGCGGAACCTACGGCTGGGTGTTCGGCCAGATCCGTGTCGATCCATCGAATCCTGACACTGTCTACATCATGGGCCTGCGGCTGTCCCAGTCCCAGGACGGCGGCAAGACCTGGAAGACCCTGTCCTATCCGGGCCTGCACGGCGACCACCACGGCCTCTGGATCGATCCCGAGGATTCGAACTACCTTATCAACGTCAACGACGGAGGGATCAACACCTCCTATGACGGAGGCGCAACCTGGAGGGATTTCCACGCCATCCATCCGCTGGTCCAGTTCTACAACGTGGCCTATGACATGGAAAAGCCTTTCAACGTGTACGGCTCGGTCCAGGACCACGGCACCTACAAGGGAAACGTCGCTCACGGCCGGCCGCGCAGCCGCAGGGAACCTCGGCCTGTCACTCGTTGGGAAGCGGTACCAGGGGGAGAAGGAACGCACGTAGCGGTCGATCCCCGTAACTCCAGCATCACTTACTCCTCCAGCTTCTACGGCCGGCTCATGCGGTCCGAATATAAGGACGGAATGTGGCAGAGCGAGAACATCCTGCCCCAGGTCCCCGAAGGTGAGCCCCCGCTGCGGGGACAGTGGATGGCTGCCACCATGCTCTCGCCTCACAATCCGGATGTGGTCTACCACGGCATGCAGTACCTGTTCCGGTCCATGAATCAGGGAAAGGACTGGGAGCGCATCAGCCCTGACCTCAGCTACAACAATCCGGAGCAGCAGGGCAAACTCCCCTTTGCCATTCCCTTCGCCTCCATAACGGCCATCTCCGAGTCACCCTTCAAGTTCGGCATGATCTATGTAGGCACAGACGACGGGCGCATCCATATCACACGCAATGGCGGCGATACCTGGACAGAGATCACGCAAGGCCTGCCTTTCAATAAGCAGATGTCACGCGTTGTGGCCTCACAGTATGACAAGGCCACGGTCTATCTCACGCTCAACGGGCGCCGTGACGACGATGCCAACGATTATATTTACAAGTCCACTGACTACGGCAAGACCTGGGTTGACATCTCCGGCAACATCCCCGGAGGGCCGGTGAACGTGATTCGTGAGGATCCCAAGAAAAATGAGATCCTGTACGTGGGGACCGATCTGGGCGTGTATGTCACAACGGACGGGGGAACGGCCTGGCACGTTCTGGCCAACGAGCTCCCCACCTGCCTCGTGTGGGACCTCATTATACACCCGCGCGATAACACCCTGGTCATCGCCACCAACGGCCGCGGCATGTATGTCATCGATGATGTCAAGGCTATCCAGGACCACGAGTGACGCCGGGAAAAGTACTCTATCTCAGCCAGGACGATGTGGCGACCATCGACCTGCCCATGACCGAGATCGTCGCCGCCCTGGAGGGCATGTTCAGGGAGAAGGGGGAGGGGCGCACTGAGATGCCGCCCAAGCCGGGGATCCATCCCCGGCCCGACGCCTTTATCCATGCCATGCCCGCTTACATCCCCGCCCTGGAGTCGGCCGGGATGAAATGGGTGGCGGGGAACCCGGCCAATCCCGCCAAGGGGATCCCCTATATCATGGGGCTCCTGGTACTCAACGACCCGGAGACCGGCCAGCCCATCGCCATCATGGACTGTATCTGGATCACGGCCAAACGCACGGGCGCAGCCACGGCCGTGGCTGCCAAGTACCTGGCGCGGGCCGACAGCACCACTGCAGGCATCTTGGCCTGCGGCGTGCAGGGGCGCAGCAACCTGGAGGCCCTCTGCTCTGTTTTCCCGGTGGAGCATGTGCGGGCCTATGACCTCCACCCGGAGAAGGCGGAGGAATATGCCCGGGAAATGCGGAAGACGCTGGGTGTTGCCATCGAGACTGTGGGCACACCCAGGGAGGCGGTAGAAGGCAGGGATATCGTGGTCACCTCCGGCCCCATTCTCAGGCGTCCCGAGCCGACCATCCCGCCAGGGTGGTTGGCAGAGGGGGGGTTCGCTTGCGCCGTGGACTATGACTCCTACTGGCAGGGTGGAGCGCTGCGGCAGACAGACAAGCTGGTGACCGATGACCTGGCTCAGCTGGAAGACCACCGCCGCCTGGGGTATTTCCAGGACACGCCCGTTCCCTATGCAGACCTGGGCCAGATCGTGGCCGGGAAAAAGCCGGGGCGGGAAAGCGAACAGGAGCGCATCATCAGCCTGAACCTGGGCCTGGCCCTGGACGACATGGCCACTGCCATCCGCATCTATCGCCGGGCGCTGGAGCTCGGGATCGGGACGGAGCTGCCGCTCTAGGCCCAGGAAACTCTTATGCCGAACTGGTTCTTGTTCGCGCTGCTCTCCGGCCTGCTCATGGCCGTGGTCAACATCCTCGACAAGCTCGTGCTGGACAAATGGGCCCGGCACCCCATAGTGCCGGTGCTGCTGTTGGGCGTTTTCAATCTTTTCCCCGCCCTGATACTGCTGCTGGTCCGGGGATGGCCGGCCATGTCCCTCGAGCAGGGATTGCTTTTCCTGGCCGCCGGAGGCGCTCTCCTTCTCATGACGCTGTTCTATTTCTTTGCGGCCGCCCGGGAAGAGATCTCGCGCGTGGTACCGCTCATGTTCTTCAGCCCTTTCTTTGTGGCGATCCTGGCCTGGATTCTTTTGGGAGAGACCTTTGCCCCAAAGCAGTATGTAGGGGTGGCCGCTCTGATCGCGGGTGCGGTGATGGTTTCCTCCCGCCTCCCCCTGAATCTCCGTTTTGGCCGCGCTTTCTGGCTTATGCTGCTGGCGGCCCTCTCCCTGTCGGTATATTTTGTGATGATGAAATACCTGCTGCGTTCATTCGATTACTGGAGCGTCTTTGGCCTGTCACGGCTCGGCTCGACACTTCTCATGCTGCCCCTCTTCTTCTTGTACTTCCGCGAGCTGCGGGACACGGTGCGTGAATACGGCCCCAAGGTCGTGGGGGTCATGGCCCTGGACCAGAACATCGCCCTGGCAGCCAATCTGTTCGTCACCATGGCCGCGGCCGCCGGACCCATTACCATGGTCAACGCGCTCATCTCCACTCAGCCGTTCTTCGTGCTGCTGTTCGCACTGATCCTGAGCCGGTTCGTACCGCGACATTTCCAGGAGGAGACCCGGCGTGCGACCATAGTTCAGAAGCTGGCGGCCCTGGCCCTCATGTTCGTGGGTGTGCTGCTCATAACCTGACAAGTAGTCCTTTTCTCAGTTTTTTGGCAATACCGGTCCGGCTCCCGCAGTCTCCCTTTTGCCACTTTTCACTGTCCCTTCGGCAGGCCTCGAAACTCCGCCTTGTATACTCCATACTCGGTTGTGATCCGGTCGAAGAGAGACACGTTCTCCAGCCCTTGTCGTGCTCAAACATCTCGGCCGTACTATGGGTTCCCTCAGGAACAGCGAATTTTGGCGGGATCCTGCGATGTCGCTACGACCGGCATATCCAAAAAACCAGAGAACACTTATTTCGCTGACTGTGATTAGGGAATGTATGTCGTGAGATTGACGAAGCCTCAGAAAAAAAATAACATGGTTCATGGCCGTTCCTTTGGAATATGGCCGGCTAGAGATTCACATAACGAACGACTGGGAGGAAAGATGCCCCTCAACCTTCGCAATCGAAACTTTCTCAGACTCCTGGATTTCACTCCTCAGGAAATTGGATCCCTGCTGGACCTTTCTGCAGACCTGAAAAAGGCGAAATACAACGGAACCGAGCAGCCACGACTTCAGGGAAGGAACATCGCCCTGATCTTCGAGAAGTCCTCGACACGGACGCGCTGTGCCTTTGAGGTGGCCGCCCATGACCAGGGCGCAAGCGTGACTTACTTGGGGCCTTCCGGATCCCAGATCGGCCACAAGGAGACCATGAAGGACACCGCCCGGGTCTTGGGCCGCATGTATGATGGCATCGAATATCGGGGATTCGGCCAGGCGATCGTAGAGGAACTGGC
>JBGUED010000037.1:0-10876 GCA_041821525.1 Candidatus Aminicenantaceae bacterium
AGGAACCCACGCTCGAAGAGATCTTCATGCACTATTATGATGATGAGGAGGAAGAAGCAGATACCAGCAAGGGAGGGCCGGTCCAATGATCAGCCGCAACATCTATCGCATGGAACTCAAACGCTATCGAGCTTCCTTCATCGCCTGGTGCATCTCGATCGGCGCCCTGATTGTGATGGGGATGGCGTTCTTCCCGGTAATGGTGGATGAAACCGTCATGAAGCAGATGGCCGCCTTCTTCGAAAACGGCATGATGAAAAACCTGATGGCGGCCTTCGGAGCGAGCCTCGACACTCTGACCAATGTCCTGGGCTTCTACACCACGCGGAACTCGATGTTCATCATGCTCCTGGGCAGCTTCTTCTCTATTATGCTGGCCGGCAGGATCCTGGCCCGGGAGGAGCCCGACAAGACCGCCGAGTTCCTGCTCTCGAAGCCTGTGACCCGGGTCGAGGTTTTTGGCAGCAAGCTGCTCACCTATCTGACCTACCTGCTGGCGTTGAATGCGGTCACGATCCTTGTCGGCTTCCTGAGCATCGAACTGTTCAAGGGGGAGAGCGAGTACGAAATCTCCTCATTCCTGGCCCATTCTTTTTACTCATTCCTCCTGATGCTGAGCTTCGGCGCGATAGGGATGTTCCTTTCTCTGTTGATCAAGCGGGGGCGCCCCAGTACCGGTATCTCCATCGGGATCGTGGTGGGCGGATACTTCTTCGACTCCCTGTCCCGCATCACTCCCTCCGCTGATAAGTTCGGCTACATCAGCCCATTCAAGTTCGTGGACGGCGGGGTCCTGCGCCCCGATTACGGGCTCGAATGGTGGCGCGTCCTGTATTTTGTGGTCCTTTCCCTCCTGCTTTTCGGCCTGACACTCTGGAAATACAGGAAGAAGGACATCCTGATCTAGGGAAAATTTCCCCTCAATTGACATGCCTTTTTTGCTGTGCTAATAGTACCCTGAACATCAGCGGGAAAGGCCCCACACGATATGCAGACTCTTGTGCCCCATTTATCTTGAAGGAGGACCTCTAATGGAAGACCTCAAGTCTGGCTCCATCCTCGCAGATCGTTATGAGATCATCGAAGAGCTGGGAAAGGGTGGGATGGGCCAGGTGTATGTTGCGGAGGATCAGCGGCTCAAGCGTAGGGTGGCGGTCAAGGTCCTGCCTGCGGATATGCTGTCTTCCGATGAAAGCCGGAAGCGCTTCGAACGGGAGGCCAAGGCCGTGGCCGCCCTCTCGCATCCCAATATCCTGGCGATCCATGATTTTGGTGAGGATCGAGGGGCCCCCTATGCGGTGATGGAACTGCTCGATGGGGGCACACTGCGGGAGATCCTCAGGGAAAGCCCGCTCCCCCCCAGCGCGGCCATGGACTACGCCAAACAGATCGCTTCGGGAGTGGCCTACGCCCATGAGCAGGGGATCATCCACCGCGACCTCAAACCCGAGAACATCATGATCACCCAAGAGGGCCGGATCAAGATTCTCGATTTCGGGCTTGCAAAGAACCGATTCCTTGAGGAAGGGGCACAGAACGCGACCGTGAGCATAGCCAAAACCACGGAGCCGGGTATGATCATGGGTACACTGGGCTACATGTCCCCTGAACAGGTCAGGAGCAAAGACATCGACCACAGGTCGGACATTTTTTCTTTCGGTGCGGTCTTCTATGAAATGATCTCTGGCCGTCGAGCCTTCAGTGGGGAATCCCCCGCAGATACCATGAGCGCGGTGCTCAAGGAAGATCCCCCCAGGCTCACGGGCAAGACTCGGGACCTGACTCCGGCCCTTGAAAGCATCATAAAGCGGTGCCTGGAGAAACGGAGGGAGGAGCGCTTCCAATCCGCCAGGGATGTTCTATTCGCCCTCGAGTCTGTCTCCTCAGGAGACATTGAGTTCCAGGCAGCGGATACCTCGGGACTCAGGGATACAAAGGGCACTAGGGCAGAGACGATCTCCACCACCGAGAGCGCGGCTCTGTTTTTCAGGAGCTGGTTCTCCTCCCCTGTGAGAACGATCTTCACGTTCGCAGTTCCCGTGATCCTAGCCGTGACTCTTTTCTTGTTACTGAAACCCACTTCACTGCTGGGTTTTGGGGAGCGGGACTGGGTCCTGGTTACGGATTTTCAAATCCAGGAGGACCAGGCCGAACTGGGCAAGGCGCTGTCTCTGGCGTTGAAGGTCGGCCTGGAAGAATCCGAATACGTCAATGTTGTCTCGAAATCACGCATCAACAGCGTCTTGAAGCTTATGCAGAAACCGCCCGAAACTCTGGTAGACGAAGCCACCGGTCAAGAGATCTGCCTGCGGGCTCGGATCAAGGGGCTCATCGTGCCCGAGTTGAACAGGGTGGGAGAACAGTATCTACTGACGCTGAGCCTGATGGCCCCCACATCCGGAGACACCGTGGCCAGTTTTGCGGAGCGGGCCGAGAACGAAGACGGCCTCCTCGACAGCCTGGAATCCGCGATCCAGGACCTGCGCCAGGGCCTCGGTGAATCCCTGGATTCCATCCAGCTGCAGGGGAAACCCCTGGCCGCGGCCACCACGGGTTCTCTGGAGGCGCTGCAGCTTTATACAAGAGGGAGCGCATCCTGGGGCGAGGGCCAGTATAAGGAAGCGATGGAACATTTTGAGGAAGCGCTCAAGGTCGATCCAGATTTTGCCATGGTCTATGCGGCCCTGGGAAATTCCTACGCGTCCTTTGTATATCGCGACATGGAGAATGCGGAGAAAAATTTCAAGGAAGCCCTGGCCCGGCTCGACCGGGTCGGGCCAAGGGAAGAATACATGATCCCGGCCCTCTATCACGGCAGTTTGCGGCGTCATGAAGAGGCGATCCGGTTTTACAAACTGCATTTGGGGCGCTATCCGGATGATCTCCAGGCCCTCTATAACCTCGGAAACATGTATCGAAACATCCGCGACTTGGACCAGGCCATCGCGAGCTACCAGGAGGTTCTCCGGCTGAATCCACAGCATGCCTCGGCTATGATCAACACAGCGACCTGCCTTGCCAATATGGACCAGGAGGAAGAGGCTATCCGATTCTACCAGCGGGCGTTCGAGGTGAATCCCAACTGGGAGCTCCAGGGAAACCTGAACCATGAGTATGGGATGACACTGATCGAACTGGACCGGTTGGAAGAAGCGCAAGCCGTGTTCGAGAAACGGACGTCCCACACCAATGCCAATGAGCGGGGGAGCGCTTACCGGTCCCTTGGCCAGCTGGAGCTGCGCCGTGGACGCTTTGACACAGCGGCAGAACACTTCGAACAGGCGTCGCTCCTCCATGAATCGCTGAAGGCGAGAGCCAGTGTTGCGCGCAACCGGCTCTGGTGGGCCATCGGCGAGACGGCTAGAGGAAAAGATGCCGCAGCACTGCAGATGCTCGATGACTCCATCGGGCTCGTTCCCCTGACCGGGGGCTGGATCTGGATGCACTCCCTCCTGGGGCGTGCCTACGTGGATGCGGGTGGGATCGAACAGGCCGCAGGCGTCCTGGATACCATCAAGAAATGGATAGCCGAGAACGAGAACTACAACAGAGACTCCCTGCAGAGGCATGACATCCTGGAAGCGGAGATACAGGCTGCCAGGGGACAATCAAGGGCCGCGCTGGATGCGCTGGAGGCACTCCAGGCCGTCCAACCCAATGATAATCCCTTCCTGGTAGAGGCGTTGGCCGAAGGTTTTGCCCGAGAACAGCGCTGGGATGAGGCCGTGGACACGTTTTCCCGTTTGATCGACATGTCCTGGATCAGCTACGAAGGACTGGTTCCCTGGATCCAGGCCCACTTTCAACTGGCCCAGGCCCTGGAGAAGACAGGCGACACTGCCAAGGCGGTCGAATACTATGAAAGGTTTCTTTCCCTCTGGAAGGATACGGATTCGACGATCGAGGAAATGGGCGCGGCTGTGAAGAGGCTTGCCGAGCTGAAAGAAAACTAAAGATCAAAGAAAAATTAAGGAGGGATTATGGATCAAAAAATACTGGACCTGTATGAAAATTACGCGAATGGAAGCCTGGACCGGCGGGGATTTTTAAAAAGGCTCGCTTTTCTGGCAGGCGGGACTGCGGCGGCCTGCACCATGCTGCCCCTGCTGGAGAACAGCTACCTCAGGGCCCAGGTCGTGGCCAGGGACGATCCCCGGCTGGACGTCGAAGACATCGAGTACCCTGCGGCCACGGGCCAGATGAAGGCGCATTTCGCGATGCCTAGGGACGCAGGAAAGCTCCCGGCCGTGATCGTGATCCACGAGAACCGGGGCCTGAATCCTCACACCCGGGACGTGGCCCGCCGCGTGGCAATGGAAGGCTTCATCGCCATCGCTCCGGACGCCTGCTCCCCTTTGGGGGGCACACCGGAGGATGTGGACGAGGCACGGAACAAGATGCGGGAGCTGGACCGCGAGGCCACCGTTAAAAATTACGTGGCCGCGGTCGAGTATCTGAAGACGCACCCCAAATCCACGGGCAAGGTCGGCTGCACGGGTTTCTGTTGGGGCGGGGGCATGACCAACCAGGTTGCCGTCAATTCGGCGGACCTCGCGGCCGCGGTCCCGTTCTACGGCGCCCAACCCGCGGTGGAGGATGTACCCAAGATCAAGGCCGCCATGCTCTGCCAGTACGGCGGAGACGACACCAGGATCAATGCCGGTATCCCTGCCTTTGAGGAGGCCCTCAAGGCCGCCGGCGTCGAATACAAGATCTTCGTGTACGAGGGTGCCGGCCATGCCTTCTTCAATGACACCGGATCCCGCTATCACAAGGAGGCCGCTGCGCTTGCTTGGGATCGCACGATCGCGTTTTTCAAGGAGAAGCTGAAGGGCTGATCCTGCAGAGCGCGGCGCGGACGGTCTTCCTCATGAGCCGCAGCACTTCTTGAACTTCTTGCCGCTGCCGCAGGGGCAGGGATCGTTGCGCCCCGGCTTGGCGTGTGATCCATCTCGTTTGTTCTGTATATCTGGATCCGGCGCCTCGCGTCTCTGTCTGTGCCATTCTGCCCCGACTTCTATGATCCAGGGCTGGCAGTGATTGAAAAAACGCCTGTAGCCCACACACAGATGGTTCAGCCCGGATTCCCCATCCGGAGTTTGGAGGATGCGGTTTTTCGGGCACTCCCCGTTGCACATATCCCTGACCTCACAGGTCCGGCAGTACTGCGGCAGGGTTTCAAGCTTGGCCTGCCCGAAGGCCCGCTGCTCTGTGCTCTCGAGAAGCTCGACCAGCGGGACCTCGCGGATGTTCCCCAACCGGTGTGCGGCATCGACAAAGTGGTCACAGGAAAAGAAGTCTCCGTTGTGTTCGACCACAGGGATGTCCCCGCAGATCGGCCGGAAAATACACAGAGAGTGCTCCTGCCCGAACGCTGTCCGGGCGGCCTCCTCGAAGATCTGTACCTTAATTCTGCCGATGTCGTGTTCCTGCCACTCGTCGAAGACTGTGCAGAGGAACTCGCCCCAAGCTTCCGAGGGCACCGTGAGGGGACCGATCCCTCCCTCGGTTTCGGGACGAGGATCCACCAGGGGCAGGAAGGTCACGTATGTGGCCCCGATCTCCCTGAAGAAGCGGTAGACCTCGAGGGGAGAATGGACGTTGCAGGCATTCACCACACACAGGATGTCGCAGCTGACCGCATACTTTTGCAGGAGCTCATACCCGCGCAGGCAGCGCTCAAAGGTGGGCCGGCCGTCTTTGGTGACACGATGTAGATCGTGCAGATGCTGCGGGCCGTCCAGGCTCAATCCCACAACGAACTCCTCGCCTGCCAGAAAGCGGCACCAGTTTTCGTCCAGGAGGATTCCATTGGTCTGCATGCCGTTGAGGATCGTCTGCCCGGGAAACCTGTGTTTCTGCTGCAGGCTTACGATGGTGCGGAAGTAATCCAACCCCAGGACGGTCGGCTCGCCCCCATGCCAGGAAAATCGCACCTCGGGCATTGGGTAGGCGGCGAGGTGCTGTGCGATGTAGGCCTCGAGCAGGTCGAAAGGCATGCGATGCGGCTGGCCCTCCTGAAGGAGGCCCTCTTTGTCCAGGTAGTAGCAGTAGCTGCAGCCCAGGTTGCATACGGCCCCGGCCGGTTTCACGAAGACCTGAAATTCACGGGAGGCTGTAACCATGGTCGCCGATGACTCCGTTTTCCAGCACGATAAGCTTCAAAATGCCAGTGAGCGGCAAGAGGCAGTCCCCAGAATCAGTCTTGGATGTCCCCAATGATGACCTGATCTCCTTCCGCAAGGCCGTCCAGGATGACGGTCACTTCTCCGTCTCCAGCCCCTGCCTGGACGACCCGCTTGATTGGCGAGCCTCCCTGCAGCACATAGACGAATTTTTCGAGATCTCCTCGGTGTATGGCCTCATTCGGGACTACCAGGGCATTCTGGATTTTTTCCAGCAGGAGCATGACCCGAGTCGACATCTCCGGACGCAGGGGCTTATCCGCCAACCGAGTGATTTGAAGGATGGTCACATATTTTACTCCTCCGTCAAGGATCTCCGCCTTGGGATAAATGGTCGTGACCGTGCCCTCAAAATTCGTGCCCGAATAGGTCTCCACTCCGAAGATCGCCTTCTGTCCGACCTTTGTTCGCCCGATGTCGGTCTCATCCACATAGGCCCACACCTCCAGCCGGTCGAGATCGATGATGGTCACGAAAGTGGGCGCGGAGAAACTGGCGGCCACGGTCTCGCCTTCCTGGGTGGTCACCGAGGCCACCACCCCGGAGATGGGGGCGTTGATCGTGGCGTAGCGCACCTGGATGCGTGCGTAGTCCAGGTTGGCGACAGCCTGCTGGACCGAGGATGCTGCCACCTCATAGGTCCTCTCCGACCGGTCCAGTTCATTTTGTGAAACCAGATCTTCCTGGAAAAGGGTCCGCTTCCGTTCGACGTCCAGCCGGGCGTATTCCTGCTGGGCGCGGGCATTGTTGAGCGTGGCTTCCGCCTGGTTCAGCTGGGCCTGCAGTTCGGTGGGATCGAGCTCGGCCAGGAGTTGACCTTTCGTGACCCGGTCCCCGGTCTTGACGTGAAGCCGGCTCACGATTCCGGAGACTCGGGATCCCACCTTTACCTCGGATCCCACGCTGGGCTTTATGATTCCCCGGGTCCGGATGGTCGGCTCGATGTCCCGGCGTACTACAGCAGCGGCTTCCCTGGCAGCCGTTCCTTCGGAGGCGTTCGCGGGTTCGACAGTTGCAGCAGGGGATTCACTCGGGGAGTCCTGCCTACCGCATCCTGAATAGAGACAGATTGCGGCCGTGACCGCCGCGATCAGTGTACCCTTCCATACATATTTACTCTTCACTGGTTGCTCCTTTAGGGTTTCCCCAGGCCCAATATTTCAAAAATACCCTCAAAAGTAAAGCAACAAAGCGCTCCCGGCGGCCTATCTGCCCGGGCTGGTGGATGTGAAGCTCGCCCGAAGCCTGAAGCCGACTCGACTAGCCTGGGCGGATGCGGAAACATGGATCAAAGACATGAAGAGAGTGACCCCGCTCGGCTATGCCGGTGATCCGCCGGCGTTCACATCCCGCATTGACATGGCATATTTGGCATATTTGGATTTGACATGCCTCGTGGGAATTATTAGTCTAATAATCAGTGAGGGGATAGATAGCCATCATGGAGGTAGATGACATGTTTGCACGTTTTACCATCATCCATACGGAAATCGATAAGATCGATGAGGCGGCTGGTTTGTTCAAGGATAGTGTGGTGCCGGCTTTTAAGACGCAAAATGGTTTCAATGCGGCCTATTTCATAAGCGAACGTGAAACAGGGAAGAACATCTGTGTCAGCATCTGGGACAGCGAAGATGATGCCGTGTGCAACGAGAAGAGCCAGCTCTACCAGGACCAGCTGATCAAGTTCATGGATCTGTTTAAAGACCCGCCTTATCGGGAGGGTTATGAAGTAATCGTGATGAGCTTGAAAGACGATTAGCCGGTTTCAGACGGATTCGTCTAGTACTCCTGCCACAGTTTCCCCCATTCCGTGCGGGAAAACTGCTTGATACGTGTGCGCCCGACCGTGGGATACCAGAGGAGGTCGTGATAGACGTTACTGGCCAGGGGGGCCCACACCACCAAGGGCGAATGCAGCAGGAGCCGTTCCAGGAACTGCAGCGGTCCCCGGCGCAGTAGTTGATCCCCCCAGATGACGAGGCTTTTTGTGGTCTTGAAGCCGAAATCGATCCCGGCGATGTCCTCGCCCACAATCTCGATCTCCCGGGGATCTCCCGTACCCAGCCCGCGCTCATGACACATCCGGATATAGGGAATGCTCATGGGATCGAATCCCATTAAACGGGCGGCCACGGCATCCACGGCCACGGAGTCGCCGCTGGCCAGGATCAGGTTTTTCACCCTGGGGATCATGGTCCGGGGGCCGGCTCCGTCCCCGCATACCGTGCCGTCCATAACGGCGAAGATCCCGGGGTGGAGCTCCTTCTGCATGATCATCAGATCGACGAGCACCTCGTGCATGTATTTGTGTGCATAATGGCGGACTTCTTTTAAAAGCCCGCCGAAGGCATTCTTGATTGCACCTGTGGTCGTGGAGTGGCCGTGAGTCTTGACAGTTGGCAGGTGGATCACGTTCTTTCCTACATACATCTTGGGGATCTCGATCCCCTCCGGGAAGATCTCATTGAGCTTGAGGAGCGGTTCTTTAAACGTGTAGGTGATCCATTCCACCTCGGGCAGGGGATAAAACCTCAGGTTGTTTCGTTCGAGGATGGGGGCCCACTTGTTGTTGCGGGCACCCTTGATCGGATCGGTTACCACGGTCTTGTTTTCCACCGGGAACAGGCGTTCGGGTGGATATCCATCGCTGATCAGTGTTTTAACCAGGCCTTCAACCTGCCAGGGCTGGCTGGAGCAGGCGGGAAAGTATTTTGTCCAGGACAGGTTGAGCTTAATTAGTGTTTCCTGGTCCTGAGGGATGAAGCTCCCGTATTCTGCCAGGTGGAGGAGCTTCCGATAGTCCTCGACCACGGACTCGGGTCTGGTTTTCAGGACTGCGACTTTTGAAACACTCATGTTTGTTCCTCAGGAGTACAGGATGATCGCGGACACAGCGATCCATAGAATCAGGGCCAGCAGCAGCGGCTTGTCTTTGATGATGAGCGCCTCAGGGCTCCCGCCCAGGTTTTTCTGGTGTACGAGATAGAGATATCGGAAAATGCCGTAGATGACGAAGGGGGCGGTGAAGATCAGGTTGGTGGTCCCGAACTTGGCCACGGTCTCATCCGAGATGGTGTACAGACAGTAGGCGACCACGATCGAGGCGGTGACCACTGAGATCATCTGATCGAGCAGCGGGGGCGAGTACTCCTTCAATATGGGGCGGTGGGCCTGAGCATCGTCCTCCAGAAGAACCAGCTCATGCCGCCGCTTGCCCATGGCCAGGAATAGGGCCAGGAGGAATGTGCAGATCAGGAGCCAGGGTGAGAGGGAGACATCGATGACCAGGCCGCCGGCGATGACGCGCAGTAGGAAGCCTGCGGCGATGATGAACAAATCGAGGATCACTATGTTTTTGAGGCCGAGTGAATAGGCCAGCTGCATGACAAAATAGACCAGGGCGGCTGTAAAAAATTTGGGCGAAAGAGCATAGGAAAAGGCCAGACTCCCGGCACTGATCAGAATGAAGGCGGGCCAGGCCTGAGATTTTTTTAACCGGCCCGAGGCGAGGGGGCGACTGGACTTGAGGGGGTGGTGCCGGTCTTCTTCCAGGTCATGCAGGTCGTTAAAGATGTAAACCGCCCCAGTCAGAAGGCAGAATGCAGCGAAGGCCAGCAGCGATCTCTGCAGCAGTGGCCACTCTGTAACATTCTGGGAAAAGATGAGCGGTGCAAAGATGAAGAGATTCTTGTGCCACTGCTTAGGCCGCAGTGATTCAATAATGGCGGAGATATTCACTATCGTTCGATTGTATGGATTTCAGGGCGGAGAAGCAAATGCTTTAAAGGCGCGGCATGCATTTCCAAGACTGTGTTGATTATTAGATCAGTCGACCGCGCCGGCAGAGTCTTTCGACGGCCGGGTAAGGCGGATATCTTTCAAGCGAACAGGACGGTTGAAGACGATCTCGATGCGATTTCCTGCGCTGTACAGGTTGTTTCTCCGCAGGTCCAGCAGGAAGGAGCTCGCTTCGTCGAGCCTCCGGGTTTCGACTAGCCGGTTGTTGAGCAGGAGCCGGATCTGGCCTGAGTACGGCTTTTCCAGAACGGCGTCGATAACCCGGTTGCGAAGGTGATAGGACGAAAAGGTCCGCACGATCCTCCGCTGGGAGAAGAACTCCTGAAGCCGGAACAGGGTGTGTTGTTCATCGTCGTGGAGCACGCGGGTGTATTTCCTGAGAGACTCGAACCGGGAGAGCATGCTCTCCCGGGCCTTCAGGTCCGCATGATATTTCCACAGTAGGTCCCAATGGATGACGATGTGTGTCACCGAATATTTCTGGATCAGGTGTCTCAGCATCCTCTCATCGGGAAAAGTCTTCTGAAAGGTGCCGAGAAGCCGTCTCAGGTCGAAGGTGAAGCTCTCCGGTCTGATGGATACCTTGCCGTTGATCAGGGCGTTGCGGTGATGGATCCAGTTCAGGGTGTAGAGGGAGTTTTTGTTTTTCTGCAGCCTGAAATAGTGGGGGATCTCGAGGATGACCCTGTCCTGCTGGAAGGGGAGCAGCGAGTAGATGGCGGCCTCTCGGGTGGGAAGCTCCTGCATGATCCGGGTTCCCAAGGCAGGATGGCGGAGGGGAAAGTTTTCCGCCATCATCAGCAAAAGGACCAGGCCGGAGAACGCTGCCGCCTTTCGTTTGGAAGCATTCTTCATCGAGCCCAGCATCCGTTGGCCGCCCAGCGCAGCCA
>JBGUED010000038.1:0-10841 GCA_041821525.1 Candidatus Aminicenantaceae bacterium
GTCCAGGCCCAGGATGCGCTGGTCGAGGCCCTTAAAGTCGATCTTGACCTTCGGACCCTTGTCCTCGTCCTTGGCCTCGTTCTGCGTCTTGTCCTTTTCCTCGGGTGACGCTTTGTCCTTCTCAGCAGCGCCTTCCTCCTCCTTCTTCACCTCTTCCTCGTCGCTTTCGGGAAGGAGCGGCGAGGGATCGTCTGCGTTCAACACCATCAAATAAACCCCGTAGGTGAAGGGCCGCTCATACGAGGTCATGTCCAGCCACCCGGTGTTCAGGGCAAAGTTGGTGCTGGCCAGGAAATAGAGGTACTTTCCGCTTGTATCAAAGGTGGGAGACAGGGCATCCGTGAGCCCGTCAGTCAGCTGATAGGACTTTCCCTCCTCCAGAGAATAGGCAAATACGGCATGCAGGTGATTGCTCAGGCGCTTGGAATAGGCGACCCACTGCGAGTCGGGTCCCCAAACATGGTCCAGCGAACGCATGGGGTGATCGTAGGTGTCCTTGTCGATTTTGATGACCTTTTCCGTCTCCACATCCACATAGTAGAGATTCAGACCATCGTCCGCGTACAGGATCTTGCTGGAATCAGGAGACCACACCGGGCTGTAATAGAAGGACGGGTCCTTGAGTTCGATGCGTTGGGCCGGCTCGATGCCCTTCTGGCCCCCGATCATCAGGCCGTACTCTCCGCCTTGATCCGAGAACCAGGCGATCCTGGCTCCGTCCGGCGACCAGGCGGGATAGCGGTCGTTGACTCCCGAGCTCTGGGTCAAGTTCCGGGCATCCCCCTTCTCGGCCGGGACCGTGAATAGCTCCCCTCGCGCCTCGATGACGGCACGCTTGCCTGTGGGAGACAGGGATGCGCTCTTGATGGTGTTGGACACACGGGCCATGTGCACACGCCGGCCGGGCAGATCGCCCCTGATCTCGACGCTGACCTGGCTGGATTTTGCAGCGCCCGGGTCGAACAGGTGCAGGTAGCCGGCCTGTTCATACACGATGGCTCCATCGCCTGCGCGCGCGCTCTTTATATCATAATCGTCATGGAACGTGAGCTGTTTGACCTGCTTCGATCCCGTGTCGTAAGCGAACAGGTTCATGGTGTGATTGCGGTCGGACAGGAAATACACGCTGTCGCCGATCCACATGGGATCGGTATCGTTGCTGTTGTCCCGCGGGACCTTTTCCATGTCATAGCCATCCATGTCCAGGAGCCAGATCTCGGTGGTGCGGCCGCCCCGGTAGTGCCTCCAGGCGGAAAACGCCTCTATGAGGGGCACATAGGCCATTCGCTCCCCGTCCGGGGAGTAGACCCCCTTGTTGGCCATGGGCATGGGCAGGGCCTCGGGCATGCCTCCCTTGAGCGAAATGGTCCACAGCCTGGCAAATCCGACGGGCACGGAATCCCGGGCCGATGCGAATACAACCTCGGAGCCGTCGGGGGACCAAGCCCGCACCGAATCTGTGCCAGGGTGATAGGTCAGGCGCCGCGGTTCGCCGCCCTCGGCCGGCACCACGAACACATCGGTGTTCCCGTCGTACTGACCGGAGAACGCGATGTATTTCCCGTCCGGCGAGAACAAGGGGCCGTTTTCCGAGCCCACATGCGTCGTGATCCGGCGGGCATCGCCCCCGGAGCGTGTAACCACCCAGATGTCGTTGGCATACACGAAGGCGATGTGGTTCTCACTTACGGTGGGCTGGCGCAGCAGGCGGGCCTCCTCAGCGGATGCCGGCGCAGCCAGCCAGGCCGCGGCCAGAAGCAAAGCGATATATACAGCAGTCTTTTTCATGATCCGTTCCTCCTGTTGAAGTTAAAAAATATGGATAGGGCCATTTTTAGCACACTCGTAAAAGATGGTCAATTCAAGGAGCTGCTCTCGGGGTTTTACTTCTCGAGAATCCTGAGTTTTTTAAGGTGCTCGATCAGCATGGAATCCACACGCTCCCCGGTCTCCTGAAAATCGATGCCCTGCAGGGGCTCCGAGTTCATCACCAGGGCCTCGTCGGCCACGATGTCATAGCTCTTCTGAAGGTCCACCGCCAGGGCCCCCATGCGCAGGCCCGAGACGGCTCCGTCAGCACGCTGGAAGGAGAGGCCGTGGGCGAGAACCTTGGGCCCTGTGAGGACTTTAACCAGTTGCTCTCCGGTGAGGGACATCCGTACGATGCGGCTTCTCCAGCGGTGGATGCGGCACACGTCCTCCACAGTCACGGGTCCGGGAACGATCCCGGAGTGGACCGCGTCGCGGTAGAAAAGGGCCGCGTCCGCCGGGAAGTTCACGAACATGGCCTCCGCAATGTAGTCGCCCATGGGGCAGGGCCCTTCAGAGGGGAAGTCCAGAGAGATGCGGGAGATACACAGGACTTCCTTAAGCGGTTCTGCGTGTTTTTCCAGGAGCGCGGCGACCTCCGGGTCATCCGGAAGTTCGGGCGTCACGGGATAGAGGCGGCCCTCGCTGCGGACGAGCCGATAGCTCCCGTCGCTTTCTTCCTTCAGATGCAGGTCCAGCCGCCCCACATGGGTCCCGAAGATCCCGGCCTGGACGTAGATCACCTCTCTGCCGCCGGATCCGGGGATCTTTAAGGGCTTTTCGATATAGTCATGGCTGTGGCTGCCCACGATGACGTCGATGCCGGCGACCCGAGAGGCCAACTGCCTGTCCACATCCTGCCCCAGATGCGTGAGGGCTATCACCAGGTCGGCCTCCCGGAGCAGGTCAGGGAGGTGTTTCAGAGCCTCCACCTCCGGGTGCTCCTTGCTGAGATGCCAGGAGGCGGGATGATTCTCATAGAAGAATCCCAGGCCCAGAATGCCCACCTTAAGGCCGGCGATCTCCTTAATGACATAAGGCGGGAACAGACGCTCGCCGGTATCTTTGAAAAACACGTTCGCCAGTATAATGGGGAAATCCGCGGCCGCGGCATTCTGCATGAGGGTGTCGATGCCTGTATAAAACTCGCCATTGCCCGGCACCATGACGTCGATGCCCATGGCATCCAGGGCCAGCATATCGACGAGGCCGCCGGAAAAGACGGTCAGAGGGCCGCCGCGGGAAAAGACGTCGCCGGCGTGCAGCGCCAGCGTGCGTCCGGGATTGTCCTTCCGGATCCCCTTGATGAGAGTCGCCATGCGGGCTGCCCCCCCGACATCCCACTGTTCTCTGTAATCATGCGGGTAGAGATGGCCATGCGTATCATTGACATGCAGGATGACCAAGTGGACGCTCTCCGGGCGGGCCTGGACATCACACCCGCAAAAGAGGAGGAGGGCCACACACAGCACGGCCCAGCAGGCCTGTGTGATCGATCGCATGTCCCCGTGTGCCCCCATCTCTTGTCTTTGTATAACCATAATTTGAATTTCTTTATATTACCTAATCCAAGCGTACAGGAATGTCAAACAAAAAGCATGGGTGAACCTTTGACGGCCGCCGTACGTCTGTTCTATGTTATGGTAGTTACACGCTGCGATAGTAACACGCTAAACACTTCTGGAGGGCGTTTGTATGTTCAGAAATTATCTCATAACAGCCCTGCGCAATCTGCGAAAATACAAAGGATTCTCTTTTATCAACCTGCTGGGATTGGCCATCGGCATGGCCTGCTGCATCCTGATCCTGCTGTATGTGCGGGACGAGCTGAGTTACGACCGCTATCACACCAATGCCGACCGCATCTACCGCGTGACGCGGGAATGGATCAATGAGGACGGCACCTCGAGCCTCCATCTCGGCCATGTGGCGCCTCCCATCGCGCCTCTCCTCCTCAACGACTTCCCCGACATCCAGGAAGCGGTACGCATACAGACCCCGGACCGCATGCTGTGCAGCCATGAAGACAAGCACTTCCTGGAGGAAGACATCATCTTTGCCGAAGAAAATTTCTTTTCCATATTTTCCTTCGAGCTGCTGGCGGGCGATCCCTCCACGGCCCTCCGCGATCCCTTCACGCTCGTGATCACGGAGGCGACGGCCCAAAAGTACTTCGGTGACAAGGATCCCCTCGGCCAGACACTCAAATTCGAGAACCGCATCGACGCCAAGGTTACGGGCATTGTCCGGGCCGCCCCTCCCAATTCGCACTTCCATTTCGAGATCATCGGCTCCCTGGCTTCCCTCAAGCAGATGTACGGACAGCGGGAGTTCGAAAATTGGGGCAGCAACAACTACGCCACCTATCTGCTGCTTCCCTCAGGTTATGACATCGGACTCCTCAAGTCTCAGGTCCCGGCTTTCCTGGACCGCCATCAGGGAGAGGACTACCACCGGTCCAACACCCTGCATTTCCAGCGCCTCACCGACATCCATCTGAAGTCTCACCTGGATTCGGAGATCGAGCCCAACAGCAACATCGTATATATCTATATTTTTTCAGCCATCGCCCTGTTCGTGCTGCTCATCGCCTGCATCAATTTCATGAACCTGTCCACAGCCCGCTCCTCGATCCGGGCCCGGGAAGTGGGCATGCGCAAGGTGGTGGGCGCCCAGAGGTCGCATCTCATCCGTCAGTTCTTGAGCGAGTCTATAGTGCTGGCATTCTTCGCCCTGGTCCTGGCGGTGGTCATAGTGAGCATCGTGCTCCCTGCCTTCGGCCGCTTCGTAGAACGGGATTTGTCCCTGGGTTTCGTGCAGAGCCCGGAGCTGTTTCTGGGGCTTCTGCTCATCGCCCTGTTGGTGGGGCTGGTGGCAGGCAGCTATCCGGCTTTCATACTCTCTTCCTTGCGACCGGTGCAGGTGCTCAAGGGGACTCGGGGCCCGGCAGGCCGTGGTTCCCTATTCCGGACCATCCTGGTCGTGTCCCAGTTCGCAATCTCCATCATCTTGATCATCTCAGTGGCCGTAGTCTACCAGCAGCTGCGCTACAGCCGCAGCAAGAGCCTGGGATTCAACCGGGAGCAGGTCGTGGTTCTGCCCACCTCAGATCTCATCCGGCAGCGCTTCGATGCTATCCGCACACAGCTCCTGGCCCAACCCGGCGTGGTCTCGGTGGCAGCCGCCCGGCGGGTCCCCTCGGGGAGGCTGCTCGATTCCTCGGGCGCCCGGGTGATCAGCGGGGACGGTGCGCAGCCTGTAAACTTCCGCATCGCCTTTGTCCGGGTGTCGCATGATTTCATCCCGACCTTTCAGATGGAGATGGCGGCCGGGCGTAATTTCTCTCGAGAGTTTCCCACAGACCTCAAGGAGGCCTTCATCCTGAACGAGGCCGCCGTGAGCAAGATGGGCTGGACCGCAGAAGAGGCCCTGGGCCGGTCCTTCGGATACGGGTCCCGGACCGGGAAGATCATCGGAGTGGTCCGGGATTTCCACTTCGAGTCGCTGCATCAGGAAATCGCACCCATCGTGTTTTACCTGCAGTCCGACTACCGGAACGTGATCGTCCGCATCCGGCCGGATAATATTCCCACTACCATGGGCTTTCTCAAGGAACGCTGGACTGAGCTGCGCCCCAACTACCCTTTCGATTATTTTTTCATCGACGAGAACTTCGACAGCCTCTACCGCACAGAGGAAAAGTTGGGGCAGGTGTTCGGTGTGTTTTCCCTCCTGGCTATCTTTATAGCCTGCCTGGGACTGTTCGGGCTGGCCTCATTCACAGCCGAGCGTCGCATCAAGGAGATAGGGATCCGCAAGGTACTGGGTGCCCCTGTGGGGAACATCGTCATTCTGCTCTCGCGTGATTTTACGAAATGGGTACTGGCAGCCAATCTGATCGCATGGCCGATCGCCTACTATGCCATGCACAGCTGGCTGCAGAACTTCGCCTACCGGACGGGGATGCCGATCGTACTGTTCCTGATGGCCGGGGCCCTGGCCTTTGCCATCGCCCTGGTGACGGTGAGTTATCAGACACTCAAAGCGGCCCTCCGAGACCCGGTGAAAAGCCTCCGCTACGAATAGCTCAGCAAGGCCCCTAATGGGGCGGCCTTACCTCACATGTTCTCTGTTGTCGCGGCAGATAGGACCAGGATTGATGCCGGGATCCCGTACAAAGCTGTCGTTTTGAGAAGGCCTATTTTTGTCTATGGCTTTTGATGTTACAATACACGGGGTCTTTTCCGCTTGCCCCCGTGTCTCGGGGAATCCGGCATCGCCGCATCAGAAAGGAGGAGGGACATGAAAAGGCTGACACCCTGGAGAGCCATCCTGATGGTCTACGCACTGGGCCTGGTATCGAACGGACCGCTTTTCGCCCAGGTTTCGCAAGACCAACTGTTTCAGAGCTTTCGCTGGAGGAACATCGGACCCGCCAACATGATGGGGCGCATTTCGGCATTGGATGCGCTCGATACCGATTGGAGAGTGGTCCTGGTCGGAAGCGCATCGGGTGGAGTCTTTCTCTCCCACAACGCGGGGCAGACCTGGACCCCCATCTTTGATGATTACGGTTCAGGCTCCATAGGAGATGTGGCCTTTTTTCAGGGTGATCCCCAGGTCATATGGGTAGGCACCGGCGAAGCGAACAATCGCAACAGCAGCGGCTGGGGCGACGGGGTCTACAAATCCACCGATGGGGGCAAGACCTTTGACCGCATGGGGCTCGATGACACCTTCCAGATCGCCCGCATCGCCACCCATCCCTCCGATCCCGATATTGTGTATGTCGCCGCCATGGGGAGTCTGTGGGGCTATTCGGGATCTCGCGGCCTGTACAGGACTCGAGATGGAGGGAAGACCTGGGCCAAGCTGACCAATGGCCTCCCGGATGACGGCAAGACCGGCTGCACGGAGATCAGGATGCATCCCACGGAGCCGGATGTCCTTTTTGCCGCCATGTATCATCGCCTGCGCAAGCCATGGACATTCCACAGCGGCGGACCCAACAGCGGCATCTTCAAGAGCACCGATGGGGGGGAGAGCTGGCGGAGGCTTACACAAGGGCTTCCAGAAGGGGAATTGGGGCGCATCGGGATCGATATCTACCACAGCAACCCCCGGACGGTGGTTGCCAGCGTGGAGGCCAGCGACACGCTGCCGGACGACATGAGCGTTCCCGGTCCGGGCGTATATCGTTCCGATGACGGCGGAGAAACCTGTGAAATGTTACCTGCTCCGTCACACCAGCCGCCCGATGTATCACGGTCGCATCGCCATCAATCCGCTGGATGACAACCTGATCTATGTCATCGCGCGTATCTATCGATTCTCCAAGGACGGGGGAAGGACATTTTCGGGAAAGCCCTGGCGAGGAGCCGGGGGAGATGACCATGACCTCTGGATCTCCCCCCAGGACAAGAACGTATTCTATACAGCCTCCGATCAAGGGGCCCATCTCACCATCGATGGAGGCAGGTCCTTCATCTCTTTCAACAACATGGCAATCGCCCAGTACTATGCGATCGGTGTCGACATGCGCGATCCCTACTGGGTCTACGGAGGCATGCAGGACATCGGGGGCTTTGGAGGCCCCAGCAACAGCCGCGACCGCAGTGGGATCCTCAACGATCACAATATAGAGGTGAACGGAGGAGACGGATTCCACATGCAGGTCGATCCCACGGATTGGCGCACGGTCTATACCGTGTGTCATGTGGGCGGTCTGGGAAGGATCAACATGGAAACCCGGGAGAACACACTGATCTCTCCCCGTCCGGAGAGTATCCTCAATTTCTCCGATTATTTCGATCCTGATTTTCCTGAAACTCCCATCCGCTATTCCATATTTCCCGGGGAGCACTGGCTTTGGCGGAACCCCAGCCGCAGCCAGTATTCCAGCCTGCTCCCGCCCCAGTTCCGCTACAACTGGAGCAGCCCGGTCATCGTCTCGAGGCACAATCCCCGTACTCTCTATTTCGGGGGAAACCACCTGTTCAAATCGATAGACCGGGGTGACAGCTGGCGGATCATAAGCCCGGACCTGACCACCAACGATCTCGAAAAACGGAACTCCTCCGATTCGGGCGGCCTCACGCACGAGGTGACCGGGGCGGAGAACCACTGCACCATCATCACCATTTCGGAATCTCCCCTTGATCCGGCCGTGCTCTGGGTGGGGACCGACGACGGCAATGTGCAGGTCACTCGGGATGGCGGTGCGTCCTGGATGAACATACGGCCGAACATCCCGAACGTGCCCCCGGGGATCTGGTGCAGCCGGGTTGAAGCCTCGCACCATTCTACGGGTTTGGCCTACGTGACCTTCGATGGGCATCGCAGTGATAACTTCCATCCCTACGTGTTGAAGACGACGGATTTCGGCAGGACTTGGACCGCTCTTTCCGGGACTCTGCCCGACGGCCACAGCCTCTATGTCGTGCGTGAGGACCCGGTGAATCCGAATCTGCTGTTTGTGGGTTCCGAGTTCGCCTGTTATGCGACTACTGACGGAGGTAAAAACTGGGGCCGCTTCATGAACGACATGCCTACCGTCGCATTCCACGATCTGATCATCCACCCACGGGACCATGATCTGGTGGCGGGGACCCATGGCCGCAGCATCTGGATCGCCGACGACATCACACCCCTGCAGCAGCTGACCGATGAAATCCTGGCCAAGGATATCCATCTCTTTGAGAGCCGCATAGCCACAAAATGGCAGAATGTTTCTCTGGGCAGGCAGCAGAGCTTTTTCAAGTTTCGAGGTGAAAACCCAGCTCGCGGAGCGGCCATCCATTTTTATTTAAGATCGGCACCGGAAGAGGATATCCAGATTCAGATCGAGGATATCACGGGCCACCACATACGCGAACTCGTGGTAAGCGGCAGGGCTGGTATGAATCAGGCCCGCTGGGATATGCGATTTTCCCCTCGAGACGACGAGATAATGGAATTCAAGGCCCGCCTGATTAATACTCTAGAGAAGCTGGAAACGCTGGCGTCGACGGCAGAGGACCTGGAGAGATTGGAAGGACTCCGGGGCCAGCTGGGGCAGGCAGTGACAGTGCGCGCCCTGAACAACATCCACCGTCAGTTGATCCGGAATTTTGCAATTCATTCGGAGGGCTACGACCTGTTCGGTCAGGCGCTTTCCGACAGTGAGGCCGAAGCCGGCGTCTACCGAATCATCCTTAAAGTAGGCTCGTCCGTAGAGACAGGAATCATACGGATCAGGAAGGATCCCCTGTTCGGAGAATGATACGGCCCTGGGGGATCAAAAACCGCGCGTGTGGATTTCGGGGAAGGGGAACAGTTTGGATTCGGTCCTCGCCGAGCCCAGGATTTCACGGACACGGAGGAGCACCTCGGGATTTTGGACAGCCATGTTGCGGCTCTCAGACGCATCGTCCCGCAGGTTGTACAGCTGCAGGCCGTGGTCGGCGTCGTCCTGTTTCAGCCCGGTCCGCATGGCCTTCCAGTCTCCTAAACGGACGGCCTGCTGTCCCCCATAGGCGGGAAACTCCCAGTAGAGGAATTCGTGTGATTTCTGCCGCCCCTTGCCCAAGAGCGTGGGAGCGAAGCTGAGGCCGTCTATCCCTTCCGGAATCGAGGCACTGGTGAGGTCGCACAGGGTTGGTAGCATATCCCAGAAGGCACACACATGTTCCGAGAGTGAGGCTTCGGGGATGCGGCCGGGCCATCGGGCGATGAGCGGGACGCGGATCCCTCCCTCGTAGACGCTGCCCTTGAGGCCCCGGAACGGCCCGGCGCTCTGGAAGAAGTCAGAATCCGTGCCGCCCAGACGATTATAGGCGGGCCCGTTGTCGCTGGAAAACATCACGAGGGTGTCGTTCTCCAGGCCCAGTTCTGAGAGCAGGGCCAGGATCTCTCCTATCCCCCGGTCCATGTGTGTGATCATGGCGGCATAAGCGGCGCGGGGAGAGGGATGCTGGAGATAACTGCGGTGCGTGTACGGCTCTTCGGGGATCCTGCCCCGATATTCAGCCAGGGATTCTTCGGGGACCTGGATGGAAAGATGTGGAATGGTAAACGGCAGGAACAGAAAGAAGCGGCGGCTGCGATTCTGCCGAATGAACTGCTTGGCCTCCCGGATGAAAAGGTCCTGCGCATATTGCATTCCTGACTGAGTCCGGTCATTGCCTTCCAGCGCCTCCTGCTGGCGGTTGCGCAGCAGAAAGCGCGGGTAGTGATTGTGGGCTTGGACCTGGCTGTTGTACCCGTAGAACAGGTCAAAGCCCTGCTGATTGGGATCGCCCGAGGAGCCCGGATAACCCAGGCCCCACTTGCCAATGGCCGCAGTGGCATATCCCCTGGCTTTCAGGGCCTCGGCTATGGTGACCTCGGAATCGGGGATGGGATTCTGCCCGGCGAAGATACTGGCCTCCGGATCATGCGGCCGGCCCCCAGGACGGCCGTTGTTGCGGATGAAGGCATGGCCCGTGTGCTTCCCGGTGAGCAGAACACAGCGGGAAGGCGCGCACACCGGGCTCCCGGCGTAGTGCTGGGTAAAGCGCATCCCTTCCGCGGCCATACGGTCGAGGTTGGGGGTGCGTATGATCCATTGGCCGTAGCAGCCCAGTTCGCCATAGCCCAGGTCGTCGGCCAGGATGGTGATGATGTTGGGGGACTTGTCTGCCGCTGCGCAGCCCAGGGCCCCGCCGGCCCAGGCCGCGGCCCCTGTTTGCCCCAGGACTCGAAGAAATGCCCTTCTTTTCAACTCTTCGACCTCATTCTGCAAAACATTTTTTCACAGGCTCACGAAAGTGTCAAAATTTATGAATAATTCCGGATAGACTGGGGTTATTCACGAGTGGAGATGGCTGCAGCGACAAAGAAGTGGCTCATGAGCCATAGTTCTTATGAATAATCCCGGATTGAGCTTGATTTTAGGGAAGGACAGCTGTAGATTGTCCCTATCAGCACGAAGTCACCATGAGGGGACACGGGACACTGACAAAACAAGTATTTTTTCCATTTTTCGTTTTTCGATATGTCCAGAAGACCCATCC
>JBGUED010000039.1:0-10830 GCA_041821525.1 Candidatus Aminicenantaceae bacterium
CATGCAGCGGGAGGGAGAGAAACGCTTCGTCATTTCGCCTAATACGACGCTGGTCTATGAGATCACGGTCTTGAAGGTGCGTTGAAAAGCAGGTTTTTCGCAGCTTTTTAAAAGGAACAGGCAGGTAGACCGGACAGCGGCTATCATTTTTTTTTGTTCAGATAGGTGAAGTGGCTGTCCATTTTCATCCAGCGGCCGCCCTTGACCTGCCAGAGGTGGATCTCCCGGGACCGGATGATTCCTTGGCCCACTCGGCTGAGCAGTTGATTCATGGGAGGGAATTTCCATCCTTTAGGCGGATTTTCATACTCCTGAATAAAGCGCAAGACCTGTTCCGGTTCGACTGCGTGTGTCGTGACCGTCACGGCCACACCGTCTTTGGTAGTCTGCATGCTCTTGACGTCGAAAAACTCCGAGCGAAAGAGCTGTTTCAGGGGATCCCAGGACCGCTCCTGAGGAGCCAGCATCCCCGGATCGACCACATGGATACGCTGAGACACGCGGATCATCCGCTTGAACACCTCTCGCAGCCGCTCGCTGTCCATGTCTTCCGGCAGCGTGTATGTTTTCAAACCGGAGGCCAGGCTGGTCCGCTCTCCGATCGTTGTCAGGGAACTGACAAAATTGGTGTCTGAATAAAACTCCTCAATGTGGGAAAGCGGCGGAGAATCCTCCCCTGCGTTCACTTTACTCACCACCAGACCGAGGACGATCACCATGCCGGCCAGTCCCAAAAGGAGCCTATAGAGATTTGCCATCTTCCCCCCCCTTAATGGTCTCTCATATGCTTAAACCCAAAAAAAATCAGAAGGTTGCATCTAAAATTGACATCCCCCCAGGCAGGTGGTATATTCGCCAGTCCTGTCGATAAAAATCAGCCCCAGGACGGCTCGAGTGCACGATGAGACCCAAAGTTACTCACACCCTGATCGGTCTCCTCTTTCTCTCGCTACTGAGCTCTGCCTGCATGGAAACCCCGACCTATGCGCGCCTGGATCAACCGGGGGACCTCTTCCAGAAAAAAGACGTGACCATCGTGGTCACGGACTCAGGCCTGGGAGGGCTTTCCATCGTAGCCGACGCCGAGCAGCGGATGCTTGCGTTCAAGAACTTCCGCAGTGTCCGGCTCGTATTCTTCAACGCACTCTTTTCAGAGCAGGGCGGGTATAACAGCCTCAGATCCCGGTCCGAAAAGATCCGGGTGTTCGACAGCGCACTCCTCAGCATAGAAGAAAAATACCACCCGGATCTGATCCTCATCGGATGCAATACACTGTCCGTCCTCCATCCGGATACGGCATTTTCCCGGGAGTCCGGAGTGCCCGTGACTGGCATAGTGGACGCGGGGGTGGACCTGATCGCCCAGGGCCTCAGGCAACACCCGGAATCCAGAGTCCTCATCTTCGGAACCCAGACCACAGTCGCGGAAGGCACATACAGGCGCGAACTCTTGCACAAGGGATTTCTTACGGAGAGGATCATCCAGCAGGCCTGCCCTGACCTGGTCCCCTACATCGAGCGAGGATACGACAGCGACGAGACAGAGATGCTCATCAGCGCATACGCGGCTGAGGCGATAAAAACTCTGCCGGACCCTTCCGCAACGGTCCTGGTCAGCCTGAACTGTACACACTACGGGTACTCCCTGGACCTGTGGCGCAGCGCCTTCCTAGACCAGGGTATTCAGCCGGCCGCCTTCCTGAATCCCAACCGCCGGATGCTGGATTTCCTGTTCATTCCCGAGACCCAGGACCGGTACCAGGACACTCGTGTTTCGGTCGAAGTAGTTTCCATGGTCGAGATCGGGAAGGCCCGGCAGAAGTCGATCGGGTCCCGGCTCCGGAATACGTCCCCTCAGACCACAGCGGCACTGTCCGGATACCAATGGGATCCGGCGCTGTTCGAATGGGAGTCTTACGTTAAGCGGGATTGGAGCGGGGCGAGCCATCCTCCCCGGCAGTGAACTCCCTGGCGATCCTCTGTGCGATCAAGGGAGCGTTGCCGCCGGCCCGGTTGTTGATGAAGAGGTAGAGCCGGCCCCCCTGCTGCACGACACCGCGGATAATCTCCACGGTTTCTTCCACGGTGCTGTCGTGCAGCATGCCTTCGACCATGGCGTCAAAGGGGTGGGCGGCCGCGTAGGTCTCCTCATAGGTCTTCCCCCGGGGAGTGACCAGGCGGATGACCTGCGATCCGTCCTCGCTCGGCAGCCCTCCTGCAGGCTTCTCGATCTGGCTCCGTAGGGAAGGAAGCCAGGTCCAGTGGGAAAGGACCTGCCCCACCCCGTGTTTCCTGAGCACGCGAAAGAGGGGATCACTGAGAAGGCGTCCGGTGCGGATCTCGAGATGGCGGCGGGGATCGGGGGCCGCTGCCTCGAAAAAGCGATCCCACTCCTCGGCCGTCTGTTCCGGGCTGTGCTGCTCGTCTCGGCGCTGGTATCCCTGCTCGAAGATCAGCCCCTGAAGAGTCCCACCCAGGATCTCCCGGGCCGGGGCATAGAACCGGTCCGTGTAGAGCTCGGCATCCAGATAGCTCGGATACACTCTCCACCGGCAGGACCTCTTCGGTGAATTGTTTGCCACCCAGTTTCTTGGTGCGGCTGGAGATACGTCCTTGATACTTCTCCGGAGTGTAGATCTGGCCGAGCCATCCCGCATAGCGGTCGCTCATGGTCCCCATGTACAGCGCGGGATGTACATTCCGGAAACGAAAATCTGTTTGGGAAGACGGGAATTCACTCAAAGGGGAGACCGCCCTATGAGGATATACGGACGCCCGGTCCGCCAGCGGTCAGTTCGCCGATTACCCAGGCCTTCTGCTTCTGTTCCCGGAACCGTTCCAGGGCCGGCGCGGCACTCCTCTTGCTCACGACCAGGACCAGCCCCACGCCCATGTTGAACGTCCGGAACATCTCCATGTCATCCACCTTCCCGCGCGCCTGGATCATGCGGAAGATTCGGGGCACGTTCCAGGATTCCCGGTGAATGACCGCTCCCACGTCCTGAGGTAGCACGCGGGGAATATTGTCGTAGAAACCTCCGCCCGTGATATGGGCCATGGCTTTCACACGGACCTTCTTAAGCACCTCCCGGACCGGCTTGACATAGATCCGCGTAGGCTTGAGCAGAGTACGGCCCACATCGGCCTTGAGCTCCTGGACTCGGAAGACCTTGCGTGCCAGCGAGAAGCCGTTGCTGTGCAGGCCGCTGGAAGCCAGGCCGATGAGCACATCGCCCGGCCGGCAGCCCTGGCCGTCGATAAGTCGGGACCGGTCTGCCAATCCCACACAAAATCCGGCCAGATCGAACTCCCCGCCTGGATACATCCCCGGGAGTTCGGCTGTTTCTCCTCCCAGGAGGGCGCAGCCGGCATCCCGGCAGCCGCGGGTGATGCCCTTCATCACGGAGAACATCTTGTTGTCATCAAGGCGGCCGCAGGCGATATAATCCAGGAAGAAGAGCGGTTCTGCACCCGTGACCAGCACATCGTTGACACACATGGCGACCAGGTCGATTCCGACCGTATCGAACTTCCCGAGCGTCTCAGCCAGCAGCAGCTTGGTCCCCACACCATCGGTGGAGGCGACCAGCACAGGTTCTCGCATACGGCCCAGTCGCGGCTGGAACATCCCGCTGAATCCCCCGACCTTGCCCAACACTTCGGCCCGGCCCGTTCCGGAGAGCAGCGGCCGGATCCTGTCAATGAAGGCATCGGCCTTGTCGATATCCACACCGGCTTTCTTATAGGTCAATCCCGCCATGACTTTTCCTTATGTTAATAGTACAATTCTTATAACACCGCCCTCCCGGCAAGTCAATTCAACGCCGCCGCTGCTGCTCGCAGCGTGCAATTTTCACCAGCATGATGTAACCTTTTTTTTAAAGGCAGGTCTATAGTAGTGAATCTCAGGAACGAGAGGACAACGGAGGACCATCCTGTGACCGACAATGAGCTAATGGAAGAAGTCAGAGACGGCCAAGTGGAAAAGCTGGCCGTCCTGTTCGAACGCCATCATGTCCGGCTATACAACTTCCTTCTACGCTTGACCGGCAACCAGAATGTGAGCGAAGACTTGGTCCAGGAAGTCTTCTGCAGGATCCTAAAGTACCGCGCCACCTACCGGGGCACCAGCAAATTCGTGGTCTGGATGTACCAGATCGCCCGCAACACACACATCGATTACCTGCGCAAGAAAAAGGAAGAGCTGCCGCTGGATGAACAGTGGGATGAAGCGCCCAGCCGGGAGCTTACACCCTCGGAAAGTGTCGAACAGGCCTACGATATCGGGCTGGTCCAGGAAGCCCTGTCCCGGCTGCCCTTGAAAAAGCGGGAGGTCCTGATCCTGAGCCGGTTCCAGAACCTCAAATACAGGGAGATCGCCGAGCTGCTCGATTGTCACATCGGCACAGTCAAGGCCCACGTGCACAGGGCCATCAAGGATCTGCGCAAGATCTACAGCGAACTCTCAGGGGAGGCGGTCATATGAATTGCCGCAACATAAAAGACATGTTTCCCGATTACCTGATCGGGGATCTCGAGGACAAGGACGCCCTGATGGTCCAGGCCCATCTCACGGACTGCTCCGCCTGCCGAATCGAGTTGGAGAGCCTGAGCGACACTTGGACCAAGCTCGGCGTGTTGACGGAAGAACATCCCAGCGAAGGATTGCGCACGCGGTTCTATACCATGCTCGAGGCCTATAAGCAGGGAATGGAGCAGGAAAAGACGGCATCCGGCCTGGGTCGGTCTTTCAACCGGTGGCTGGAGAGCTGGTGGCCCCGGCGGCCTGTCGTTCAGTTCGGGGCGGCCCTGCTGCTCATGGCTGCCGGCCTTATGACGGGAATCTGGATCAAATCAGCGCCTTACACGGCCGTAGATATCACGCCCCTCAGGCAGGAGATGCAGACTATGCAGACCACGCTGGCCATGTCCCTCCTGGATCATGGGTCGGCTAGCGAGCGGCTGCGCGGCGTCAGCCTCAGCTCCCGCATGGAACAGCCCGATGAAAGGCTGCTGGACAGCCTGCTCCAGGCCCTGGACACCGACAACAACACCAATGTGCGCCTGGCCGTGGTGGACTCGCTCTACCTCTTCCACCGCAACCCGACCGTGAGGCAGCGAGTGAGTGAATCCCTGGCAAAACAGACGTCGCCGCTCGTCCAGGTGGCACTCATTGACCTGCTCGTCAATATGCGGGAGCGCCGGGCTGCCGAGGCCCTGAAGGCCCTGATCGACAGCGACCGGTTGGACCCGGAAGTCAAGCTGCGGGCCAGCCAGGGCCTGGAACAACTCTTATGAAGGAGTCAAATCAATGAAAAAAGCCATCGGGCTGCTGCTCCTGGCCGGGCTGGTCAGTCTGCCGGCCGCAGCCAAGGAATACAAGGTCCAGAAGACAGAAGACATCCAGAAGACCCTTGCCTTTGCCGATCCCTCCGGATCCAGGGAGATCATGGTGGACAACATCTTCGGATCTATCACAGTAGAAGGGTACTCGGGTAAAGACATCATGCTTACGATCCGCAAAACTATAAAGGCGCGCAGCCAGGCGATCTTGGAGCTGGCCCAGCGGGAAGTGAAGCTGGACATCACCACGGAGGGCCGCTCGATCGACCTGTATGTGGACGGCCCCTTTCGGGACCAGGATGAAGACGGCCGGCAAAACTGGCGCAATCCCGGATATCAGGTCCACTACGATTTCGACATCAAGGTCCCGCAGCGCATTGACATATCCCTCAAGACAGTGACCGAAGGGGATATTGTCGTGAACGGAGTCGAAGGAGATTTCGATGTCCGCAACGTCAATGGCAAGGTCACCATGACGGAGATGACCGGCAGCGGCCGGGCCCACACGGTCAACGGTGCGGTCAAGGTCGTGTTCAGGCGCAATCCCAACGAAAACTGCTCTTTCAAGACCGTGAACGGCGATTTGGACGTGTACTTCACCGACAACCTGTCAGCCGACTTCCAGCTCAAGACCTTTCACGGCGATATGCTCTCCGATTTCCCGGTCAAATATCTGCCCTTGAAATCTGCCCCACAGGGAGAGCGGAAAAGCGGCAAATACGTGTACAAAGGCAACCGCTTCGTGGGCGTCCAGACCGGCAGGGGAGGACCCGAGATGACCATGGATACCCTGAACGGGGATATCTTGATCCATAAACGATAATCTTAGAATAGGAGAATACACATGAAAAAACACAACCAAATCAGCTTAATTATCGGTTCGATCCTGCTGATGGGAATCAGCACCCTGGCGCTGGCCCAGGAAGGAACAGTGGACCGGGCGACCGTCCCCTTCAGCGATCCCTCGGCACTCGGGACGGTAAAGGTCACCGTCTTCAGGGGGGGGATCACGGTCACGGGATACTCCGGGAAGGAGGTCATTGTTGAAGCCAGAGTGAGGGGCGCCATGCTCCAGGAAAAAGAGGCTAATGAAAAGGCCAAAGGGATGCGCCTCATCAGCTCATCGGCCTCGGGACTGTCCATAACAGAAGAGGACAATGAGATGAGCATCGGCACTCAATCCATGAAAACCGCTGTTGATATCAGCATTCAGGTGCCCTTCAAGACCACGCTTAAATTAGGATGTTTCAACAACGGCGACATCACCGTGGACAAGGTCACTGGTGAGATCGAGGTCAATAACCACAACGGCGCCATCACTCTGACCGACATCACAGGGAGTGTCGTTGCCAACACCTTCAACGGCGAACTCAAGGTCACGTTTTTGAGCATTACACCCGATAAGCCCATGTCCTTTTCGACCTGGAACGGCGATGTGGATGTGACCCTGCCCGGCTCCTTCAAGGCCGACATCAAGATGAACTCTGAACAGGGAGATATCTACAGCGACTTCGACGTCCAGATCAAGCCCCAACCGAAACAAGCACAAAAAATGAACGAAGAGGAAGAAGAAGTAGAGGGAAAATTCAGGATCAAGTTCGACAAGACCATCTTCGGCGCCATAAATGGCGGTGGCCCGGAGTTTACCTTCAAGACTTTCAACGGCGACATCTACATCCGCAAGAAATAGCGAAAAAACACTGGGGGACGTTCCCCAAAGGGACACCCTAGGGAATAGAGTGGCCTTTGGGGAGCGTCCTCTTCGTGCTTAGAGGGCTCCCTCGGGAGCCCTTTTTTTATTCAAGGTGGCGCCTAAAGGAACGCCCCCAAGTGTGGCAGGGTGTCCCTTTGGGGAACGTCCCCTAGGATCAGGCGGCGGTGCGGCCGCGCAGGAAGTCGATCATGCTGGGAACAGCCAGCGGAACCACATCCGGGAGCATGTGCGGCATGAGGTTGTCCATGACCTTGGGCATCAGGTCCGGCATCTGCTCAGCCATGTAGTCCGGCATGGGGATCTGCTCCGCCACCCTGGCCAGCATGGTGGGCATGACCTTGGGCATCATACCGGGCAGCAGCTTGGGGAAGAGGATGGGGAACACAGGCTTCATCAGGGCGAACATGGCATCCCCCACAAATCCCATCTTGCCGACGGCCCGCATCATCTTGCCCATGCCCAGGGGCATGGCATCCAACATCTCGGGCCACATGGTGCTCATGAGTTCGGCAAAACCTTTGGGTGTCATGAGGGCGATCATGGCTTCAAAAACGGCCCACTGGCGCGCTACCTCGGGATTGGGGTCCTTGAACTCCTTGCCCAGTCCCCGGCAGGCAAATGCAGCCAGGTCCGTGATCCTGACCGGTATGTCTTTTTTCTTCTGTGAAACCCGCAGCTGGAACTGGCAGCAGGGGCAGAGCGACATGACCTCTTCAGCATTGATGTCCACCGCCTCATCCAGCCGGGATTTCCCGATGTCCGCGGCTATGGGGGGGTCCTTGATAAGGGTCAAGACGCTGCCGCAGCAGTGACCCTTATCGCGGTTATGCGCCATATCCTCGAACTCCACCCCGGGCACGGCCTTGATCAGCTCTCGCGGTTCCTCATAGATACCGGAAACCCGGCCAATGTGGCAGGAGTCGTGCCAGGTGACCTTTTTGTTGATGGGATGGGTGAACTTGAACTCCCCGGATCTGATCTTGTCGGACACGAGCTCGCTGTAGTGTTTGCACTGGATGTCGTATTCGATGCCCAGTTTCTCGGCCCACTCACGGTAGGTGTGCCGCCACATCATGTCGCAGGCCGGGCAGGAAGCGATCACCGTGTCCGCGCCAGAGGACTTGACGGCCGCGATGTTCTTGCGCATGATGTCCTCGAAGAGCTCCCATTTGCCCGCCACCAGCATAGGAGTCCCGCAGCAGTTTTCCACGTTTCCGAGATACGTGAAGTCCACACCCGCCGCATCCAGCAGGGTGGTGGTGGCCTGGCCGATGTCGTGTTCCACGTAGGACACCGTACATCCAGCGAAGTACACATTCTTGCTCTTCATACCCGTCCCGTGCTTTTCCTTGAACTCTTCGGGGAACCAATCGGTCCGGTCCTTGCGGTAGCCCGCCCAGATGTTGCCTTCGGCCTCTGTGGCAGCGGCCATCATCTCGAACGGCGGAAAGGTCATCTTCTTATCCTCATGAATCAGTTTGCCGCGCAGCTTCATCCAGGACGGCTCAATGGGCAGGGCTGCGGAACAGCGGTGGTTGCAGAACTCACAGGTCGTGCACACTAGGAAAGTATCCACCATGAACTGATCCCATTCCTGGCGGCCTTCCATGTACTCGCGCAGCCAGTACCATTTGCCGCGCGGAGACTGGCTCTCCCAGCCGCGCCCGAAGAACTGGTCGCACTCGTCCAGGCAGTAGCCGCACTGGGAACAGCCGTAGGCATACCAGGCCACATCCGGCGGGATGCCGCGCACGGGCTTGTCGAAATGTTCCCCCACCCGCGTGCTTACGATATTTCCTAAAGGCCGGACCAAGGGCTCGAACACCTTGGCAATCCCGAGCGCCCGGCTAACCAGATTGGTCTTCATCACCTTGTCCGGATTAAGGATGTTCTTGGGATCGACCTTTTTTTGAAAGGCCTTGAGGCGTTCGGCACGCTTTTGGCCCAAGATGTTTTTGATCTCTCGAGTGAAGTACAGTCCGGTAGAATAGGGGCGCCCGCCGTGTTTCTTGGCGATCTTCATGATGGTCAGCACCAGCCCAAACACGAAGTTGTAGGAGAACTTGCGCTGGTCGCTGGGGATGAAGCCCAGAAGAACCGCTTCCGGTTTCCCATCCTGTCCCTTTTTGATGATGACTCCCTCCTTGACCACGGGCTGGTTGATCTTGTCCTCGATCTCTTCCAGCACATCTGCCATCTTATCCAGAGGGACGACCACCTCGGCCGGGACCAGGGAGGGCCCCAGGCGCTTCACCACCATCAGCTTGAACCGGTTCTCCCACTCATGATCGGCGATCTCCTGTTTCAGGATCTCGGCCTCACAACTCTTGATGATCTCGGTCAGATGGCTCATCACCGCCTCCCTGTCTGCTGCCCTGTAGGCCAGGGTCGCGATGTAGGCGGCGGGCAGGATGACCTTGTGTTCCACAGGGTGCCCCATATGCGTCATGACCGGGGCGCGGTTCTTCATCTCGGCCATGCGGGGATTGATGAACACCGCTGACCAGACAGGCACGTCCCTGTCGATCAGTTCCTGGAAGATCCGTCCGAGGGCAGCCGGATCAGGGCAGGCGATGGAGGTCACGCCAATATCTGTGAGCGCCTGGACCCGGATCGTCAACTGGCTGATGATCCCGGTCGTGCCCTCGGCATCAGAGACCACCTGCAGCTCATCGCCGGCCAGGTCTTGGAGCTCGCCGCTGGGCAGCACGATGCGGGCGCTCACGACGTTCTCAGCGAACCAACCATACTCGTAGGAGCCGATCCCGGCGCCTCCCTGAGCCAGCCAGCCGCCAGCTGAGGAAGACGGATAGCTCGTGGGATAGAGGCGGATGACCAGTTCGTGGGGCTTAAGTTTTTTATCCAGCTGTTCCCAGGTGATCCCGGGCTGCACAGTAACCGTTTCCTGCTCCCGGTCGATCGCAATGACCCCCTTCATCCGATAAAAATCAATCACAAGCCCTTTTTTCGTGGGCACGATCCCCCCATAACCGGAGGAGCCTTTGCCACGCGGCACAACCGGGATGTTGTTCTGCGCCGCCCAGCGGATGAGTTCCACGAGTTCGCCTTCATTCTCCGGCTGGACCACCGCATCAGGAACGGTCTTACCGATCAGGGGCTTGAACAGGCTGGGCATGGCGGCGATATCATGGCCGTACAGCATCCTTTCCTTGGGATTGAAATTGGCGCGAGCACCGAACTTCTCTTCCAACCAAGTCCTGTCTTTGCCGTTTATTCTAGCCATCGTATACTCCTCAAGTTGATATAATATGCCTTAAGGGGATTAAGAATTCTATATCTGTATTCCATTATATACGAGTATTGTAATGTAAACAATGGGATTTTCAGGTTTATGCTGTGAAAACTTCGCGCCTGATAGTACAGCTTTCGATGCGGTCCCCCTGGGGCTCCACGCCGATTCCCGGCCCCCGGGGTACGCAGATGGTCCCCCCTTCCGTAAGCGAGAAGTCCGGCTCCACCAGATCCTGAGCGAAGTACCGGGAACTGGCGGAGATGTCATTGGACAGAGTGAACCCAGGCAGGGAAGCCAGGTGGACGTTGTGCGCCCGCCCGATCCCGGTCTCCAGCATGCCGCCGCACCAGACCGGCATGCCCTGCTCCCCGCAGAAGTCGTGGATCTTCCGGGCCTCAACGATCCCGCCCACACGGCCGACCTTGATGTTGATGATCCGGCAGCTCCCCATGGTTCGGGCCTGCCTGACCCAATCCAGGGACTTGGCGCTCTCATCCAGGCAGAGCGGGGTTTGCATCTC
>JBGUED010000040.1:0-10721 GCA_041821525.1 Candidatus Aminicenantaceae bacterium
ACCTAACATCATGCTCTGTCCCCTACCGGCCGGGCTTTTCCTACCCAACATGTCGTAAGCTAAGGATTTATCCCCTTGTTGTCAATGGAGGGTGCAGATCCCGATTTTTTTTGGCTTTTGGCAGACGCAAATGCTGCTTCAAGCGCCAGCTCTGCTGGCACATCCAAATCAGGTTGCCAAAAAGTAACATCCGTCGTACTTGACAGCCAGTTTCACATTGGCATACAGTTTCCGAAAAGGTGGTGGTTTTGTATAAGTTTTCTTCGATATGAGAAGCCGATGCCGGAGCTAGACATCTCACAGGTCGATGTACTGTTCACGGATGGGAGCTATCCCATCGAGATGCTGCTCTATTACCGGAATGGACTGGACTCCCGGATCATCCGTGAGGCCTTGAAGTTCCTTTCTCAGGCTTTCTGGCCCCTTTGCGGTGAATACACATGCGGGAGCATCCGTTTTGACGGCTATTCAGAAGAGGAGTGTTTCGCGGAGGAGAGGTGCGAGGAGGAATTCGATACCGGCGCGACACACGCGAATCTTTACGAGAGTTACCGCCGCTCGAATCCCAACAGCATGAAAAAACTGTTTCACATCAAGATTCTGCAGTACGAGAACGGCACGGTTTTGATCCCCAAAATGAATCATCTCGCAGGAGACGGATACAGCTACTTCTATTTTCTTTCTGCGCTGGCCGCGGTCTCACGGGGCCGTCGGATTCCATTCCGGAAACAGATGGTCCGCTATCTCATCAAGCCGCATCACGGCCGCACCCGGCTCAGGGAGTTCACTTTCCGGGAAGATGTGCCCAGACCTTTACCGGATGATCGTGTATACACTATCGAGCTCGAGAAGATCGCGAAACAGGCTGTTCAGTCCTCCATCGAGGGAGTGGCTTCAAGACTCGACCTGAGGATCTCTGCGAACGACATTTTATCTTCCATGGCCATGAAGAAGACACTGAAGCTTCAAAACAAGCTCTTTGGAGACCAGGTGCAGTTGACCATGCCGATCGACGTGCGCAGGCGAGTGCCCGAATACGGTCGCAAATTCTTTGGAAACGGGATCATGCTCAAAACCGTGACTTTCGAGACACAAGAGATCGTTGACTCAAGCGTCGAGGACGCAGCTGTGGCCGTAAGACACTCCATGCCTGACGTAACCCGGGCGAGCTTCATCGATTATATGAAGGGGCTGGAGGCCACGATCGCAGACAAACAGTATGAAAGGCTCAAACCATTTGATCCTGACCGCGGCTGCCTGGTTACCAATATCTCAAGGCTGCCGCTGGACAGATTGGATTTCGGAACAGGCCGGCCCGACCTGGTTTTTCCCTTGACGATCGAGCAAAATTCCGTGGCGATCCTTTCTGAAAAAGACAATTTTGTTCTGAGATTCGCTTTCAGCCCGATTCCTTCTGTCTGAAAATCCGGATTATCCTCAGTTCTTCCGCTCTATCCGGTTCCAATCCGGTGTCTCCTCGCCCTGAAGGTTGGTCACGAAAAAATCGATCATCTTGCGCTGTCCGTAATTGCCGCCCATGCCGTGCCCTCCTCCGGGGATCACGAGGAGGTCGAATACCTTGTCGGCCTTGATCAGGGCATCGACCACTTGCATGGTGGAGGCCGGATCGACGTTGGTGTCCATCTCTCCCACGATCAGAAGCAGTTTTCCCTGGAGGCGATGGGCGTTGTCAACATTGGAGGAGGCGGCATATTCAGGACCCAGAGGCCAGCCCATCCACTGCTCATTCCACCAGATCTTGTCCATACGGTTGTCGTGGCATCCACAGGAGGATACAGCAGCTTGATAGAAATCGGGGTGGAAGAGCATCCCTCCCAGTGCGTTCTGGCCCCCCGCGGAATTGCCGTAGATCCCCACACGGTTGATGTCGTAATAATCATATTGCGCTGCCGCTGCCTTGTGCCAGAGTATCCGGTCGGGAAAGCCCGCATCGCCCAAGTTTTTCCAGCACACATCGTGGAAGGCCTTGGAACGGTGGTTGGTGCCCATGCCGTCGATCTGAACCACGATGAATCCCATCTCAGACAGAGCCTGCATGCGGGTGAAGGGGCTGAAGGTCTTGGGCACAAAGGACCCATGTGGCCCGGCATAGATGTATTCGATGACAGGATATTTTTTGGAGGGATCGAAATCCAGGGGCCGATTGATGATACCCCAGATATCGGTGCGGCCATCCCTGGCCTTCGCAACAAAAACTTCAGGCGCCTTCCATCCCGCCTCCTTGAGTGAATCCAGGCCGGTCGTCTCCACCCCCATGAGGATCTTACGGTCTGAGGTCCGGTGGAGCTCGGTGACAGGGGCTCGATCGACTCGCGACCAGGTGTCGATATAGAACCGCATGTCCTCTGAGTAGGAAACAGAATGGTGGCCTTCTTCTTCGGTAAGAGCCGTGAGGCCAGTTCCATCGAAGTTGATGCTGTAGCCCGATTCGAAATACGGGTCTATTCCTTCATCCATCCCGCTGGCCCGGAAATATATCCGGCGGTTCTCCGAGTCGACCTTGTCTACCCCACGCACAACCCACTCCCCTTTAGTGATCTGATTTTTGACTTTTCCCTTAGAGCCGTCATACAGGTAGAGGTGATTCCAGCCGTCCCGTTCGGACATCCAGACAATCTCCAAGCCATCGTCGATTTCCCGGCGGAATTTCTTGTTGGAGTAGGAAAAGAAAGTGTCGGCTTCTTCGCTTATGACGGCCCTGGGCATGCCCGAAGCACCGACCTCAATGATGCGGTAGACCTGATGCCCGCGCTGATTGTATTCGAAGGTGAAAGCCCGGCTGTCCTTCCTCCAGACGGGATTGGAGAGGTCATAAGGATTTGAGAACAAGGCATTGTCGATCTCGACATGTTTCCGGGAATCGATCAGGAAAAGGATGGGCTGGTCGATGTCCAGAGCATCCCCCGGCTTGGCATATTCCATCTGGTGATGTTTGGGTTGAAGCTGGTCGCTGGGAGAGGATTCTACATAGTGGATGATGCGGTGATAGCCGCGCTTCAAGCGGTATCCAGCCAGTTTCCGGGAATCAGGTGACCAGGCGAGCGAGGCAAACGTGTAGTAATCCCCTTCGGTTCCATCTCGGCTGAGGGCGATCTCGTCGCCGGTTTCTTTGGATCGGATGTATGTGTTGTAATTCTTGATGAAGGCTTCCCATTTGCCATCCGGGGAGGCCTTGGCCTCTGATGAGGAAGCCTCGGCGGCCGGGCCCCTCTCCCACATGGAAAATCCTCCGCGTCCCCAGCGCCGGGCCGGACCCACCCTTCTGCAGGTGTAAGAACCCAAGTCGCAGGCATAGGCCCATTCCCCGATATCGAACCGGATCGATTCTTCGTTGTCTGTGTAGCTGATGGATCGGAAGGGCAGGTTTTTTGGATCGATCGTGTCTTTCAGAAGCGTGCTTAAAGACTCGGCCAGGCGCAGGTGGTCGAAGGCGGGTCGTTTGGTAAGAGCCTTTGCATCGACAACTTGAAATGCGAAGCCTTCCTCGACGGATTTGCGGTACCAGTAGCGGGACGTCTTGGGGATCCATCCACCCCGGTCCACCATGTTCAATGCCAGGGACTGGAATTTAGTGCGGATCCGGCCGGCCCGTTCGTAGGTGTCCGGATCTACCTGAGACGACAGGCATACGGGAAAGAGAGCCAACACCAGGACACAGCTAATAAACACAGAAAATATCTTCGATCTCATGGTTCCTCCTCAAGGGTAAAAAGCTTCGAACTAGGCCTAAAGTATTTTATAACCCGGCCCGTGTCAATACGATTCCCAACCCAAGAATCCAGCCCCGCTTGACAGCCCTGTTGCCTATGTCGTAATGTCCTGTCAGAATGATATCCCCCCACGTCCAGGAGGGACAGGATGAAACACTCACCCAGGTATATAATGATCGGCCTGGTGATACTCACCGCAGCCTTCAGCATAAAAGGTCAGCGGAGGGAGAAGCCCGAACTGCCTGCAACGCTCGGGCTCGGAAGGGGCCTGATCGAGATCGACACCCGCGACTTCACTTTGAAGCTGGTGCGCGTTTCACAGACGGTCGCAGCTCTTGAGCCCAAGGGGGCCGGAGGATTCGACTTCACTCCCGCAGACCGGCTCAAGGAGCGAGCCGCGAATGGTTTTTATCATCTCGGAGACATCAACTTCCGGGTGCGGACGCATGGCTCAGTGGATTGGAGAGACTATTCTTCGGCCGCAGCTCGTAAAAAAGTTGATCCGCTGCCCGTTTCGGCTGAAAAAGGGGAATTGGCCTGCGCTGATCTTTCCCCCACTCTGCCTGCGGATTGCCCAATCCAGATCGTGCGCACCTGGGCCTTGGACGAAGGCCAGCTTGCCTTGCGGTTTTTAATCAGAAACCGAATCGAAACACCTGTACAGATCGGGGCCCTGGGCCTGCCCATGATCTTCAACAACATCATTTCCCAACGGTCTCTCGAAGAGGCACACGCGATATGTTCGTTTTTCGATCCTTACATTGGCCGGGATGCCGGTTACCTCCAGGTGACGAGGCTCAGCGGCCTGGGCCCCGCGCTCGTGGTCGTACCCGAAGGCCGGACGTCTTTTGAAGCATACAGGCCTCTGAGCGAGCCCATGCAACCACGTCAGACATTCGAGGGGACGTTCGAGTGGATGGTCCACAGCACCGCCTATGGGGAGGAAGAGTGGGCATCTGCCGAGCCCTGGAACCCTCCCACCATGACAACCATAGAACCAGGGGAAACCCGGTCCTACGGCGTTAAATTTCTCCTTTCCCCCGGGATCCGCGACATCGAAGAAACACTGGCCGCCCATGGCCGGCCAGTGGCGGTGGGCGTGCCGGGATACATCCTTCCCATGGGCCTGGATGGACGGCTGTTCCTGCGGTATCCCTGTCCGGTTGTCGACGTTCAGGTTGAACCGCACAACGCTATCGAGATCAGAGAATTGCCCCCTGAAACAAACGGTTGGGAAGCATGGGCACTGAGGGGAAAAAAGTGGGGTCGAGCGCGCGTCACGATAATCTATGAGGACAGTACCGAGCAGTCGATACACTATTATGTGATCAAGCCCGCTGAGGAGGCCGTGGATGACATGGGCCGGTTTCTCATGAACGAACAGTGGTTTGAAGATCCGGATGATCCTTTCGGACGCGGCCCCGGTGTGATCAGCTACGACCGCCAGGCCGACGCTCAGGTGTTGCAGGACAGCCGTGTCTGGATTGCCGGCTTGGGAGACGAAGGAGGATCGGGTTCCTTTGTCGCCGCCGCCATGAAGCAGTTCGGCCGGCCGGATCGGAAAGAACTGTATAGGTTCGAGCGATTCGTGAACGAGACTCTGTGGGGCGGGATCCAGTACGATCATGGGGAGCGGAAATACGGTGTGCGAAAGAGCCTGTTCTACTACGCTCCCGAGGAGATGCCGGAAGGATACTACAACAGCCGATTCAACTGGGAGACCTGGACCAGTTGGGATAAAGAGTCAGCCGCTACGGTCGTACGGTCCTACAACTATCCCCATACAGCCGCCGTATACTGGACAATGTACCGCCTGGCCCGAAATCATACCGGCCTTGTCACCACTCAGACATGGGATTGGTACCTGGAACGCGCCTATCAGACCGGATTGGCCATGGTGCGTTTCGCACCCCGCTATGCACAGCACGGGCAGATGCAGGGGACGGTGTTTCTGAAAATACTTGAGGAACTGAGGCACGAAGGTTGGGATGAGCAGGCAGAAGTCATGGAAGCCGCGATGCTGAAGCGTGCGGAGGTGTGGAAGCAACGCTCCTATCCCTTTGGCAGTGAGATGGCCTGGGATTCCACGGGTCAGGAGGAGGTTTACGCCTGGTGTCGGTATTTCGGATATGATGACAAGGCAGCCGTTTCCCTCAATTCGATTCTGGGATACATGCCGGCCGTTCCACACTGGGGATACAACGGCAATGCACGCCGCTACTGGGATTTCCTCTATGGCGGCAAGCTGCGGCGCATCGAACGCCAGCTGCATCACTATGGTTCAGGCCTCAATGCCATCCCGGTGCTTACCGAGTATCGGGATCATCCCGAGGATTTCTATCTGCTGCGCGTCGGTTACGGAGGCCTGATGGGAGCTTTGTCCAATATCGACCAGGCGGGATTCGCCTCGGCGGCGTTCCACTCATTCCCCTCGACGCTTGAGTGGGATCCCTATTCGGGTGACTACGGCCCCAATTTCTTCGGCCATGCCGTCAACACGGCGACCTATGTGGTAAACCATTTTGAGTTCGGTTGGCTGGCCTTCGGAGGCAACCTATCCCGCGATGGTGATACCATATCGGTCACGCCGCTGGACGCGTTCAGACAGCGAGTGTACATCGCTCCCTACGGATTATGGATGACGCTGGATGCCGGGAGGTTCGCAGCGGTGGAGATCGACCTTGCAGGGCAAACCGTACGTTTGGGTCTGGAAGCGGCCTCACAATACACACCCTCGGCCCTCATGAGGCTGGAGCAACCGGCCTCAATGGAGGGAGTCGGCCGGATTATGCTGGGCGATGATTATTCGAGAGAACGGGGCGCAGCAGTAATTCCACTGCTTGAATCCGGCATCACATGGATACGGCTTCAACCTGGGACTGGCGATCGGTGCCCTGAACGTCCTGGATGAAGGAGTCTATGTGGCCATGCATGGCCGGATCTTCCGTCATGATCAGGTACAGAGGGATTAGATGACGGGGCAGTTCATAGGAATCATTACAGAGAACGCTTGAAACGGGAACATTAAATATGTATAGATACTCTTGCACAGCTCAAAACTGGACCAATAAATGAACATTCTCATCATCGGGGCAGGAGAGGTTGGATTCCATCTCACCAAACGCCTGTCACTTGAAAAACACAATATCACAATCATAGAACAGGACGTCCAGGTGGCGCGCCGAGCAGAGGAGCAGCTGGATGCCGCGGTCATTGTTGGCTCTGGTTCGAGTTATCAGAATCTGTTAAAGGCCAAGATCGAAGAGACAGACATCCTGGCCGCTATCAGCAATTCGGATGAGGTCAACCTCATGGCCTGCCGCTACGCGGACAAGCTGAATATTCCTTTCAAGATCGCTCGTGTCCGGAATCCGGAGTTTATCGATCCCGATTTTCTACTTACCAAAGAAGAAATGGGAGTCGATCTCCTGATCCACCCTGAAAAAGAGACGGCGGATGCGATCATCCGGCTGATCAAGCAGAGCAGTGCTACCGACATCATTGAATTCGCCGACGGGATGATCCAGATGGTCGGCATCCGGCTGGAAAAAGATACGCCCCTTTCCCACAAGACGCTTGAAAATATCTGGGAGGAATGGGGCAACATATCTGCCCGGGTCGTGGCCATTAAACGAAAAGAGAATACCGTGATCCCCAGGGGCAACGAGATCCTGGTGCCGGGCGATCAGTTCTTTGTCATCTGTGATAAACGGTTAATTCCAGATGTTGTCCAGCTGGCCGGTAAAAAAGATGTCTCGATCCAGAACATCATGATCCTGGGAGGGGGCCTCATCGGACAATATGTGGCCCGTGAGATGGAAGACCAACTGAACGTTAAGCTCATCGAGAGCAAATCCGAAAAATCGCATCAGGTGGCAGACATCCTGAAGAAAACCCTGGTCATCCACGGGGACGGCACAGACATGGACCTGCTGGCGGCCGAGGGGATCATGGACATGGACTCCTTCATCGCTGTAACCGGAGATGATGAGACCAACATCATCTCAACCCTGATGGCCCGGCATATCAAGGTCCCGCGCACTATCGCCCTGGTGAACAAGACCGAGTACATGCCCATCACGCTCACCATCGGGATGGATGCCGTAGTAAGCAAGAAGCTGATCACAGTGAACGCCATCACCCGGTTCATTTGGCGAGGCGTCCTGGAGAGCATGGCCAGCATCCCTGGATTGGATGCCGAGATCATGGAGATCGTCCCCCAGGCCAATTCCAAGATCACCAAGAAACCCCTGAAAGACTGTCATTTCCCGCACTTTGCCATTGCCGGGGCAATCCGGAGGGGAGATATGTCCATGATCCCCACGGGAGATACTCAGATCCAAGTGGGAGACCATGTGGTCGTGATCTCTCTGCCTAAGGCCATCACCGAGGTCGAGAAGCTCTTTAAATAGCAACTATGAGATTCCATCTCGTCATCCACATTTTGGGATTGCTGCTCATCTTCCTCTCCGTAGTCCTCCTTCTGCCCATACCCTTTTCGCTTTTCTATGGTGACGGCGATTTTATCTATTTTCTGATATCTGCAGGCATCACACTGGTCTCGGGATTTCTCTTCTTCAAGCTGACACGGTTGGATGAAGAGGTCCATGCAAGGGAAGCGTTTGCGATCGTGACCCTGGGCTGGGTCTTTTTTTCACTGTTCGGCTGCCTCCCCTTCCTGATTTCCGGTGTGATCCCTAGCTTCACGAACGCCTTTTTTGAGACCATGTCCGGATTCACTACTACAGGAGCCACCATCCTGGAGGATATTGAAGTGCTGCCGCATGGGCTGCTCTTTTGGAGGAGCCTGACACACTGGCTGGGCGGCATGGGGATCATTGTGCTCTCGATCGCCATCCTCCCCTTCCTCGGTGTGGGCGGCATGCAGTTGTTCAAGGCCGAAACACCTGGCCCTGCCCCCGACAAGTTGACCCCCAGAGTGACGGAGACCGCAAAGATCCTGTGGGGGATCTATGTGCTCATATCCGGTCTGGAGACCATTTTTCTCATGCTGGGCGGGATGACGCTCTTCGATTCCCTCTGCCACACCTTCGGGACCATGGCCACGGGAGGATTTTCCACCAAGAATGCCAGCATCGGGCATTACACATCCCCGTATATCCAGTACGTGATCATCGTGTTCATGCTCTTGGCAGGGACGAGTTTTTCTCTGCACTATAGGTTCTTGAAGAGAAATTTCGACTGCTATCGCAAGAGCCATGAGTTCAACTTTTTCATGTTCCTGGTAGGCGGCGGACTCCTGCTCATAGGAATTAACACATTCCAGCATTACTTCCCCAGGCTCGAGACGGCCTTCCGAGCGACTCTTTTCCAGGTCGTCTCGATTCTGACGACTACAGGTTTCGTGACAGCGGACTTCGAACAGTGGTCCGTGACATCGCAGTTCATCCTGTTCCTGTTTATGTTCATCGGAGGATGTGCGGGCAGCACGGGCGGCGGCATGAAGGTCATTCGTCTCATGATCCTTCTGCAATTCGTACGTGCAGAGGTCAAGCGGCTGCTTCACCCCAATGCCATCATCCCCGTCCGCATCGGAAACACGGTGATTTCGCGCAATATCGTAACCAATGTCCTTGGCTTCCAGGCCCTCATGCTGGGGCTCTTTATCCTTGGGGTGATCCTGATGGAAATCGCCGGACTGGACCTCGTGTCTTCCCTCGGAGCCACGGCCGCCACTCTGGGAAACATCGGCCCCGGACTGGGTAGTGTGGGGCCGACTGACAACTATGCGCATATCTCGGTGTTCGGGAAATGGGTCCTGACATTTTTGATGCTGGCAGGCCGCCTGGAGATCTACACGGTCCTTATCTTATTTGCCCCCGCTTTCTGGAAAAAATGAGATCAGGGGGCAAGCGCGGCGTCAGGACCCCTTCTCCCACCTTCGCTTGGGATCGATCTTGTTGAGCGACTTTACGCTCCGGTGTATGGACTTCCACTTATCCTGTTCGATCTTTCTGGCGTGCTGATCCTTTCGGCGCTCGAGGTAACTTAGTTCAGTTTGCTGCCGAAGATAACTATCCAACCGTGAGGCCTCGAAGGTGCCGGCTTCCACGGCAGCACGGACTGCACAGCCGGGTTCGCGCTGGTGTGTGCAGTCGCGGAATCGGCAATTGGCCGCCATTGCATTGATGTCAGAAAAACTGCCGTCCAGTGCTTCTTCATCGGCCCAGAGCTGCAGCTCACGCATGCCGGGAGTGTCGATGATGACCCCTCGACCCGGCAGTATGAGGAGCTCCCGCCAGGTCGTGATATGTCGGCCGCGGCCATCCTCGGCACGCACCTGGCCGGTTTTGACTGTGTCTTCGCCCAGCAGTGCATTGATGAGGCTCGATTTACCTACTCCGGATGGACCCAGGAGGACCACTGTTTTTCCAGGATTGAGATGAGCGAAAGTTTCCTCCATCCCCTCCCCTGTCAAGGCGCTGACCGCATATACGGGTACACCCGGAGCGATCTCTTCCGTTTGATTGACATACCTCTCGACCTCCTCACAGAGGTCGAGCTTGTTGAGCAGGACGACAGGCTCTACATCCGCATCCCATACCAGCGTGAGGTAGCGTTCGATGCGCCGAGGGACAAAACCACGCTCTCCGACGAGCGAGCTGACAATGAAGGCTGTATCGATATTGGCGCAGAGCACCTGCTCATCCGTACGCATGCCCGCTTCTTTTCGTGAAAAGCAACTCTGCCGTTCGAGCACGGCGTGTATAACATCCGGGCCATCGCCTTGCTGAGGTTTGAGGGCGATCCAATCCCCTACAACAGGCAAATCAGCTTGGGATGCTGCCTCGTGTTGGAGCCTTCCGGACAATTCAGCTGCGAGGCGGCCTGAGTGGGCCTGCACCTGGTATACTCCTCTATCCTGGCGCATGACCCTGGCCGGGACCATTCCTTCCTGGGCAAACGGAGCCATGTTGAGTTCGAAAAAATTACTCCAACCCAGGACAGTCAGGTCTGTGGTGGTTTGGG
>JBGUED010000041.1:0-10713 GCA_041821525.1 Candidatus Aminicenantaceae bacterium
CCCGGGAAATCGCCGAGCAGTACCGGGAGGTCGGATCGGTCGCCATGAGCGAAGACCTCTCCCTTTACCTGCCTTCCCCGGCCCAGCAGCAGCTGCGCCTGCCCCACATCCGTGGGATTGGTAAGGCGATTGGATCACAGGCGCTGCGCGATGCGGTCGTACAGGGCGAGATCGGGGGCATCGCCTCCGAGATCGAGCGGTTGGAGATGAATGTCATGGAGATGCAGGACATGGCCTTCCTGGGGGGCCAGGACAAGGTGGACACAAAGTGCAAGGTCCTGGTGGGAGACCCGGATGCCCCTGACTCCGCCAGCCCGATCCAGCAGCTCTTCGATTCGGTGGCAGGAGGAGATTACCCTATGCTCACAGCCGGCTTGTCCCGTTTTCAGCAGTCTTTTGCCCCCTATTTCAGGGATTCCGTGCTCAGGCTGGCCGGTACGCGGGAGATAGAGCTGGCCGACCTGCCGGATTCCATCCTCGACCGCTACAGCAATGAACGGCGCGATCAGTTCCTGATCTCGGTGTTCCCGGCAGGAAACGTGTGGGCGGACGCGCCTTTCCTGAAGCGCTTCGTGGGCGACTTGGAGCGGGTAAGCGACCGGGCCACCGGCATGCCCCCTGTGTTCAGGGCGCTGATCGAGGTGATCGGGCAGGACGGCCAAAATGCCGTGCTTCTGACACTCGGTATCGTGTTCCTGCTGCTGTGGGTGGATTTTCGGAGACCCGGCTATGCTTTGATGGCCATGATCCCGTTGGCCGCGGGGGTGTTCTGGATGGTCGGGCTCATGCAGCTGTCCGGGATGCAGCTCACTGTCATGAACGTGATGGGGCTCCCCATGATCCTGGGCATCGGCATAGACGACGGGGTGCACATCGTGCACAGGTGGCAGGCCGAGGGCAAGGGAAAACTCCGGATGATCTTTTCCAGCACCGGAAAGGCCGTGCTGCTGACCTCATTGACCACCATGCTGGCCTTCGGGTCCCTGGTCTTTTCCATCTGGCGCGGTTTCGCCCACCTGGGAGGAGCGCTCTTCCTGGGCGTAGGCGCCTGCTTCCTGACCACGGTGATCTTCCTCGCCGGTATCATTGGCTTCCTGGAGCGGAAGCATGAGCCCAAGGCCTGATCCAGACAAGACAGGGATTTTTCTCCGGCTACAGATTTTTATGAACTTTCACGGTATTCCTGCGTTATAACATAGGGAGAAATAATCGTGTTTCAGAACTACATCAAGACGGCCTTACGCAACCTGAAGAGATACAAGGGCTATTCCTTCATCAACCTGCTGGGACTGGCCATCGGGATCGCCTGCTGCATTCTCATCCTGCTCTATGTGCAGGACGAGTTCAGCTACGACCGCTATGCCCAGGAGTATGAGGATATATACCGCATCGTCCTGTCTGTCCAGACCCCGGAGCGCGGTGAGATGAACGTCGCCCGCACACCGCCTCCCTGGGGACCGTCGTTGGCCGATGACTACCCTGAGGTGGAAAACTATGTCCGCTTCAAGACCCCGATGGTGTCCTGGTTGGTGAGCAATGAGGCAGTGGACAAGCGTTTCCATGAAAAGGGTTTTTACTTCACCGACCATACTGTGTTCGAATTCTTCAACCTGCCCATGCTCTCGGGAGATCCGCAGACCGCCCTGGTAGAGCCACGGACCGTGGTCCTGACCGAGACGGCGGCACAGAAGTATTTCGGGGACGAGGATCCCATGGGCCGGACGCTGCGCCTGGACAACACCTATGATTTTCAGATCACAGGTGTCATGCGGGATGTTCCGGAGCATTCGCATTTCGATTTCGATATTCTGGCTTCCATCTCCACACTCGGCGTCATCCCCATCTACGGCGGCACGGAATATCTTACCTGGCGGAGCGGCCTGGCTCCAGATCTTTACACCTATGTCCGGCTGCGGAAAGGATATCCTCCCCACGAGCTGGAGGCCAAGATGCCCGAGTTTCTGGGCAGATACCTGGGAGAGGTCCTCAACCGCGTCAACGTCCAGTTCAATCCCCGGCTTCAGCCCCTGAGCCGGATCCACCTGCACTCCAACCTGGAGGCCGAGATCCGTGCCAACTCGGACTTCCGCTACATCTACATATTCTCTGCCATCGCGATTTTTGTGCTGGTCATTGCCTGCATCAACTTCATGAACCTGTCCACCGCGCGCTCGGCCTCGAGGGCCCAGGAGGTGGGTATGCGCAAGGTAATCGGGGCCCAGAAGCGTCAGCTCATCCTGCAGTTTCTGGGAGAGTCCATGCTTATGGCGTTCCTGGCGCTCATCCTGGCCGTGGTCCTGGTGTCGGTGTTCCTCTCCTTCTTCAATACGCTCTCCGGCAAGCAGCTGTCGCTGAGCCTGGGCAATCCCATCGCGGTCCTGGGTTTTGTGGGCGTGACCCTGCTGGTGGGACTGATCTCCGGCAGTTATCCGGCCTTTTTCCTGTCTTCGTTCGAGCCTGTGGCGGTGTTCCGGGGCTCCCTCAGGGCGGGCCGGGCCAACGCCCGCCTGCGCAAGTTCCTGGTGGTGTTCCAGTTCGCCCTTTCCATTGTCTTTATTATCGGCACCGGGGTGGTCTACCGCCAGCTTCATTACGTCCAGAACAAAGTCCTGGGTTTTGATAAGGAACAGGTCGTGGTGCTCCCCATGGGAGATCCTCGTGCCCGGCAGGTCTATCTGACATTCAAGGACCGCGTGCTGCAGAGCCCGCATGTGCTGGCCTTATCAGGGACCAACAGCGTTCCCGGGGGGCTGATAAACATCATGCTTTTCCTGCCAGAGGGGGCGGAAGTGGGCAACGAGGTCACCATGGAGGCCTTCTTTGTGGACCACGATTTTGTGAAGACTATGGGGCTCGAGCTGGCGGCCGGCCGGGAGTTCTCCCTCGAGTATTCTACCGATGCCACAGAGGCCTTTATCCTGAACGAGACCGCTGTGCGCCAGCTGGGCTGGGGAGACCAGCCTCTGGACAAAGGGATCACCATCCAGGGCTTCCGACAGGGCCGGGTCATCGGTGTGATCCAAGACTTCCATGCCAAATCCCTGCATCAACGGATCGAGCCGCTGGTCATCCAGATTGCCCCTGACCCGGATGCTTTCCTGCAGCTCGTAGCCAGGATCGCGCCCGGGAACATCGAGAGTGCCCTCGATGACATCCGGGAGGCCTGGGAACAGGTCTATCCGAACGACCCGTTCGTCTACTCCTTCCTGGATGAGGATTTCGACAGCCTCTACCGCTCCGAGCGGCTGCGCGGCCGGATCTTCCTGACATTTTCCGCTCTGGCGGTCCTGATCGCCTGTTTGGGCCTCCTGGGCCTGGCATCGTTTACGGCCGAACAGAAGACCAAGGAGATTGGCATCCGCAAGGTCCTGGGGGCCTCCGAGGCCAGCATCGTGCAGCTGCTGTCCATGGAGTTCATCCGCCTGGTCCTTCTGGCCGGCCTGATCGCCTGGCCCCTGGCCTACCTGGCCATGCACAGTTGGCTGGGGAATTTTGCCTACCGTATCAAGATGCCGCTGATCATTTTCCTTCTGGCCGGGGTTCTGGCTGTGGTGATCGCCCTGGCCACGGTGAGCTTCCAGGCCGTCCGGGCCTCCCTGGTCGATCCGGTGGATTCCATCCGCACGGAATGAGCGGCAGACTTCTTAGAGAGATATCCAAAGCTTCATTCACATCCGGTTTCCTTCGCCCTCCCCCGAGGCACCGCCTTGACCTTTTTCTGGGATTGGCGTATACTCCGCCCACTTCGAGAAATAGTGCCGAGGGCCAGCCTTACAACCTGAAAACAATAGAAATGAAGGTGAAGTATCGATGAGTACAGCCACAGATAATATGCGGAATATAGGGATCAGTGCGCACATAGATTCCGGGAAGACGACACTGACGGAACGGATTCTGTTCTACGCCAAGAAGATCCGCAAGATGCACGAAGTCCGCGGCCGGGATGGCGTGGGCGCCACCATGGATTCCATGGAATTGGAAAAAGAGCGTGGGATCACCATCACGTCTGCCGCCACCAATGTGTCCTGGGGAGACCACTCCATCAACATCATTGACACGCCGGGGCACGTGGATTTCACGATCGAGGTGGAGCGGTCGCTGCGGGTTCTGGACGGCGCCATCCTGGTTCTCTGCTCGGTTGGGGGTGTGCAGTCCCAGTCCATCACTGTGGACCGGCAGCTCAAGCGCTACCAGGTCCCGACCATAGCCTTCATCAACAAATGCGACCGCATCGGGGCAGATCCCCTGAAGGTCAGGGACCAGTTGGTCGAAAAACTGGGCCGCAATGCCGTGCTGATGCAGATCCCCATTGGGCTCGAGGAAAGCCACCGTGGGATTGTTGACCTGGTTGACATGCAGGCCGTCTATTTCGAGGGTGATGGCGGAGGGAGCGTCCGGTGGGACAGCATCCCGGACGAACTTCTGACCGAGGCCGAGGCAAGGCGGGAAGAGATGCTGGACGCTGTCTCCATGTTCTCGGACGTGCTGATGGAGGCCATCCTGGAAGAAAAGACGATCGAACCGGAGCTGATCCATGCGGCCGTGCGGGCGGGGACCGTTTCTCAGCAGCTGACCCCGGTATTTCTGGGATCGGCCTACCGGAACAAGGGAGTGCAGACCCTGCTCGATGCTGTTGTCCGCTATCTTCCCCATCCCGGAGAGGTGGAAAGCACGGCGCTGGACCTTGATGCGGGCGAAAAAGTGGTGCCGCTCACCAACGATCCTAACGCGCCCAGCATGAGCCTGGCCTTCAAACTCGAGGACGGGGCCTACGGCCAGCTCACCTACATCCGCATCTACCAGGGGAGTGTGAGCAAGGGAGACGAGCTTGTCAACACCCGCTCGGGCAAGCACTTCAAGGTGGGGCGCCTTATCCGGATGCATGCCGACAGCATGGCGGACATCTCATCCGCTGCGGCCGGCGACATCGTTGCGCTCTTCGGCGTCGACTGCTTTTCCGGCGACACCTTTGCCTCCCCTGGCCTCAACTATTCCATGACCTCGATCCATGTCCCCGACCCTGTGGTCTCGCTGGCCATCACCCCGACCGATGCCAAGTCCTCGGATAACGTGTCCAAGGCCCTGGCCCGCTTCACCAGGGAGGACCCCACCTTCCGCACCCACGTCGACGTGGATTCCAAGCAGACTATCATACAGGGCATGGGGGAGCTGCATCTCGATGTCTACATGGAGCGAATGAAGCGCGAGTACCAGGCCGAAGTGGAGGCCGGTATGCCCCAAGTCGCCTACCGGGAGTCCATCACCCAGCGGACGGACTTCGACTACACGCATAAGAAGCAGACCGGAGGAGCCGGACAGTTCGGCCGCGTCATCGGCTACCTGCAGCCGTGGCCCGAGGGCTCCTACGAATTCATTGACGAGGTCAAGGGCGGGCGTATCCCACGGGAGTACATCCTCTCCTGTAACAAGGGTTTCAAGGCCGCCATGGTCAAGGGGCCGCTGATCGGATTCCCCATCGTGGGGGTGAAGGCAACCCTGACCGACGGACAGTCCCATTCTGTGGACTCCTCGGATATTGCCTTCCAGGCCGCCGCCCGAGGGGCGTTCAAAGAGGTCTATTTCAAGGCCAAGCCCCAGATCCTGGAGCCTATCATGAAGGTGTCGGTTGAGGGGCCGTCAGAGTACGCTGGCAATGTCTTCGCCACCATCAATCAGCGCCGCGGCCTAATCATCAGCTCCGTGGAAGACGGCACCTTTGTCCGCGTGGATGCCGAGGTCCCTCTGAGCGAGATGTTCGGCTATGCCGGCACGCTTCGCTCCCTGACCCAGGGGAAAGCGGAGTTCACCATGGAGTTCGAAAAATACGGCCGTGTGCCGACCAGCATCTCGGAATCCCTGATCGAGGAATATCGGGAAAAAAAGAGAGCGAAACAAGCCAGATAACCGGAGGAGAGACAACATGGTCAAAGCTGAACTGGTCAAACGGAGCCCGCTGCGGATCCTGGAAAAATCCATGCACGGGGGAGTAGGCGCCGGCAACATCGGGATCCTGGCCTCGAGAAAAGGCGTGGGTAAGACCGCCTGCCTGGTGCATATTGCCACATACAAGCTGTTCCAGGGGAAGCCGGTGATCCATGTGTCCTACTCCAGCCGCGTGGACTACATCATTACCTGGTATGAGGACATCTTCCGGGAGATCGCCAAGAAGCGGCAGCTGGAGAACGCGGTCGAGGTGCACGATGAGCTCATCCGCAGCCGTGTGATCATGAACTTCAAGCAGGAAGGGACGAGCACGGAGCAGATCCTGAAGAGTGTCGAGGCCCTGATCACGCATGGGCAGTTTGCTGCCAAGACTGTGATCGTGGACGGATTCGATTTCACCCGCTCCTGCCAGGACGACCTGCGCAAGTTCCAGGATTTCGCGAAGAAGCTGGGGCTCGAGGTCTGGTTCAGTGCTTCCCTACGGGGAGAGGCCCCGCTCTTCGACGAGGAGGGTATCCCCCTGCTGCTCAAGGACTGCCTGGAAAGGGTCGCTGTGCTCATCACCTTGAGCTTCCAGGATGGATTTGTCCGTTTGAACCTGGTCAAGGACCATGAGTACACTCCGGCGGGGGAACTCCCGCTCCGGCTCGATCCCAAGACTCTGTTGATAGCCGAAAAAGCCTGATACGCCTTTCTGATGGGAATGGGATAAGCGCCTGTTCTCTTTGGCCCGACGATCCCGCTGAAAACATCGGGACCGAAGTCTTTCCTGAATGCTACTGGTCCAGTAGGAACAGCACCATGTGCTTCAGCCGAATCTCTTGGCTGTGTTTAAATCCCGCCTCGGATGCATAGTTCAGCACCTCATCAGACTTGAGGCGGTGTGACCTGGGAGGGCCCTCAGCCTCTTCCTGAAACGGCCATTCCAGGACCGCCACACGCCGCCGGCACACACGCCGGGCCTCTTGCAGGACCAGAAGCGGGATTTCTGATTCGTGCAGCACATGCCCCAGGAAGCCCAGGTCAAAGCTCGCATCCGAGAAAGGCAGGCTCTCCGCCGATGCGATCCGGAATTCCCCTCCCGGTACAAAGCTGCGGGCCGCCGTAAGCATCTTCTCCTGTTCATCGATGCCGGCGACTTCCAATCCCAGCTGGCTAAAGGCCTCGGCGAACAGGCCGCTCCCCGTGCCGATGTCCAGGATACTGTCGGCCACGCAACCCTCCAGGGTCAACTGTACCACCCGCTCTACTTCCAGCAGCGCGAGCCTTTCGGGGGAACGGAGTTTCTCCAGGTTGTGGCATTTCCTATCTTCAGTCATGATTGTGTCTGGAACGGTGGCCCACATTATACACGTTTTGTTGATTGTTTTCTTCTCGGATTCCTTTGTATAATGGGGCAAGCTTTGCCAGCTGAACAAAACGGCAAAGGAATACCATGACACAGAACGGGATCAAGATCGAGGGAGACCGCCTGCTGCCCCTCGATGCCCTCAGGGGGCTCATCCTGGCGCTTATGGCCGTGGATCACGCCAATTTCTTCGTGGCCCGCATGCATCCCACCGGCGAGTTCTGGGGGATCCCGCTCCCCAGCTATGAAAGCGTCTGGGCGTTCCTCACGCGCCTCATCACCCACCCCTGTGCCCCGGGATTTTCTTTCCTGATGGGGATCGGTATGGTCCTTTTCGCCCAGTCCCGCAGCCGTCTGGGTTGGTCCCGGGCCCGTATCACGCGCTTCTTCCTGAAGCGTGGGGTTCTGCTCATCCTGCTGCAGTTTTTTGTGGAAAATCCCAGCTGGCTGATGGGGCCTGCGGGCATGGAGCCTCCAGGGAGCAAGGACCAGGTCTGGATCCATTTCGGTGTTCTGTCTGCGTTGGGCGCGGCCATGATCCTGGGGGCCTTGCTGCTGCACCTTAAGTGGGGGATCGTCTTGGGCCTGAGCGCGGCGGCTCTGATCCTGACCTGGATCGTGATACCCGATCCCAGCCGCGCAGAATATCTGTTTTCTCCCCTGGCGAGAATATTCATTATCCCCGGCCGGACCGGTATGCTGCAGGTGTTCTATTCCGTGATCCCCTGGGCTGGAATCGCCGGTTTGGGATTGGCTTTCGGCCGCAAAATAAGCTCGGATGCGGACCGAGCCTTCAGGAGCGCGGGATTGACCGGGCTGTTGTTCCTCCTGATGTTTCCCATCCTCCGTCTGATGGGAGGCTTCGGGAGCATTCATCCCTATGAAGGCGGTGGGCTGATCGCATTTTTCAATGTCACAAAATACCCGCCCAGTGCGGTCTTCCTTTTGCTGACCATGGGAGTCTGCCTGCTCGCACTCTGGGTGTTCTCCCTCGCCGGCAAGAGCCTCAAGCGGTGGGGAAGACCCCTGCTGGTCTACGGCCGCGCGCCGCTGCTCTTTTATATTGCCCATCTCTATTTGTACGCCCTGGTAGGGCTTCTCACGGCATCCTGGGCGGAAAACAGCCTGCCGGTTATGTATATGATCTGGCTGGCCGGGCTCGTGATCCTCTACCCGGCCTGCCTCTGGTACGGCCGCCTCAAGGCGGGCACGCGCCCGGAATCGATCTGGCGGCTGTTCTGAGCCGGGAGTCTAAAACGTGAAAATTGAAACGGTTCGTATCAGGATCGATAAAGAGGAGCGTGTCTCCGGGGTCGTCCATAGATCCCTGGAATGGATGCGGCTCGAATAGCTGGACTCAAAGGAGAGGTGTGAAATGCGAATCCTGATCCTGGATGGAAATCCGGATGCCCAGGACGCGGATTTGGAGACCTACCTGCACGGCCTGGAGACTGAGTTGAAGGGCAAAGGGCACGAGGTCCAAAGGCAGATCCTGAGGGACATGGACATCCGCTACTGCACAGGCTGCTGGGGTTGTTGGGTCAAGACCCCGGGCAAGTGTGTGTTCCCGGATGAATCCTACGATGTGTGCCGGGCATACCTCCATGCGGATTTTGTACTTATGGCATCTCCCGTTGTCATGGGATTTACCAGCGCGCTACTCAAGAAGACCCAGGATCGGCTTATCCCCCTGCTCCACCCCTACTTCGACTTTGTGCAGGGGGAAACCCATCACCATGCGAGATATGAGGCATATCCGAGCCTGGGACTCCTGCTGAAACGATCCCCTGAAACGGACGGGGAGGACCTGGAGATAATAACGGATATGTTTTCCCGGTTTGCCCTGAATTTCAAAACCGAACTGGTATTCTCCGGAGAGCTCGATCAGGAAGTGAGGGAGATAGCCGATGCGCTTGACCGTCTTTAATGGATCGCCGCGGGGCAAGACCAGCAACACCAAGCTGCTCATGGGGCACTTCAGCCAGGGATTTCTCGAACACCTGGACAATCAGGTGGAGACCTCCTATCTGAACCGGACCAAGGAACTAGAGGATCAGGTCGAAGCGTTTGCGCAGGCCGAGCATGTGATCCTGGCCTTTCCCCTCTACACCGATGCCATGCCCGGGATCGTCAAGAATTTTATCGAGTCGCTGGAGCCGCTGCGGGGGCGTCCGGAGAATCCCTCCCTGGGATTTGTCGTGCAGTCGGGCTTCCAGGAACCCGCCCATTCGCGTTATCTCGAGAAATATCTGGTCAAGCTGGCCTCCAGGTTGGGGTGTGCCTATTTCGGCACCGCAGTCAAGGGAGGCGGCGAGGGGATCCGGGTACAGCCCGGCTGGATGACGAAGAAGACATTCCATGGATTTTATATGCTGGGAAAAAAATACTCTGTTGATAAGGGATTCGATGAGGCCGTCCTGAAGGTGCTGGCACCCTGGGAAAAGATGTCCAAGGGCCGGATCGCCTTCTTCCGCCTGCTAAACAAGACGGGCATGGCAAATTTCTACTGGGATCAGCAGCTGAAGCAGAACAAGGCCTTTGAGCGGCGGTTCGACCGGCCGTTTATAGAATAGCGCGAAGAGTTGCCACGGATCGTTCCATCCGGTCTTGTGTCTGATGATCGGATGTTTAATAGAACATCATCCCGATGAGGAGGAGCAAATGAAAAAGATGCTGATTAGCGCAATCGTGTTGTCCGTCCTATGTCTCTCAGGGCAGGCTGCGCAGGCCGATGGCCTCAAGGTCTTCATTTCTGTGGACATGGAGGGGATCTCCGGTGTGGTCACCTCCGAGGAGTGCAGCAGAACGGGGAAGGACTACGGGCTTTTCCGCCGCATCATGACGGAGGATGCCAACGCCGCTGTGGAGGGGGCCTTGGCAGCAGGAGCCACGGAGGTCTGGGTGCGGGATTCTCATGGTTCTGCCCGGAACATCCTTCCCGACCTGTTGAACGAAAACGCCATCCTGGTGCGGGACTGGTCCGGAGGCCCTAAGATGATGATGGAGGGGATCGACGAGACCTTCGATGCCGTGATCTTTATCGGCTATCACGCCCGGGCCGGCACTCCCGATGCCATCATCGAACACACTATGAGCGGGGTGGTCACCGACTCCGCGGTCAACGGAGTGTCGCTGCCCGAGGCCGGATGGAACGCCCTGATCGCAGGCCACTACAACGTGCCTGTGGTGTTCGTCGCCGGAGACAGGGCGATCTGCAAACAGGCCAAGGGGATGTTTGGAGAGGTGGAGACGGTGGCGGTCAAGGACGCCATCGGGGCGGCAGCCGTTTGCCTTCATCCTGAGGAAGCCCAGGCGAAGATCAGGATGGGAGTGCAGGAGGCATTGAAGCAGATAGATCGCTACAAACCCTACAAGCTCAGCCCTCCTTACACGTTGGTGCTCAAGCTGAAGACTGAGACGCG
>JBGUED010000042.1:0-10645 GCA_041821525.1 Candidatus Aminicenantaceae bacterium
GAGCTCAATAAGGGCGGTGTGGAGGAGAAACCAGGCGACAGGTGATGCACAGCATCAAACGCCTTCTCTTGATGCATGGCCCGGGCAGTCTGGAAGGCGCGTCTTTCCCATAGATAAAAAGGGACGTCATGAGCTCCCGCATGTCCCTGGAACCTGCTCAGCCAATTCTGAGGCGGATCCACAAAATGGAAGTTGACCTGAGGGAGTGCCCCCTGGCTCAAGGACTCCAGGATGTCCTCATGATTACCGCTCTGTGTGAGTACAGATACGTTACAGAATCGGCTCAGCTGATCCACCAGGTTCCAGCAGTCGGTCGCCCACGACCGGAAGGAACCCCTGGATTCGACGGGGCTGATATCATATGCAGTGACAAGTACACGCAGCGGCATCCAAGACTCCTCGATCCATTACTATTCTATTATATACTCTCGTTCCTGGTTGGGGAAGGCAATCGCCTCTGGGGGGGATTTGGACGGTGATATCGCCATCACCGGGGTCACCCTTAGGGGGGACCCGCCCCTCCCGGCCATGCCTTGACAATCATTCTCCGAAGACATATACAGGTAGCGGCAATGGCTACAGACTGGCGTATCGGGATCGATACAGGCGGCACTTTCACGGACTTCGTCTTCTATCACGGAGGACGGATATCCATACATAAGGTCCCCTCCACTCCGGATAATCCGGCAGAGGCCATCCTGTCCGGTCTGCGCGAACAGATCGGGCTGGAGGCCCAGCCATTTATCGTCCATGGGACCACGGTCGCCACCAATGCGCTCCTGGAGCGGAAGGGCGGACGGATCGCGTTGATTACGACTGCCGGATTCGAGGATGTAATATTCATTGGACGCCAGACACGCCGAGATCTCTACCGGCTGACCGGAGAAACCCGGATCCCTCTCTTACCGCGCTCTCTCTGTTTCGGGATACAAGAACGGATTGCCGCAGGAGGCAAGATAGAGGTCCGTGTATCCGCAGCTGAGCTCAGGAACCTGATCCAGCGTCTAAAGCAGCGCAGGGTCGAGGCGGTAGCCGTCTGTCTCATTCATTCCTATGCTGATCCCTCCAACGAAGACCGCGTGGCTCTGGCTCTGCAGGGCGCTGGCTTTCCGATCTCTGTCTCCAGCCGCATCCTTCCGGAACATCGGGAATATGAACGAACCACGGTGACGGCGATCAATGCCTACCTCATCCCTATGATCAGCCGCTATTTGGGCCAACTTGAGGGGGACTTGAACCGGGCCGATCTCCGCATCATGCAGTCCAACGAGGGCTACATCTCCCCGGCTGTAGCCAAGACCCAACCTATCCGGACGGCGCTCTCTGGCCCGGCAGGCGGCGTGGTCGCAGCCTTTCACGTGGCCAAGGCCGCCGGATATCCTAGCATCATCACATTTGACATGGGGGGGACCTCTTCAGATGTCTCGCTGGTGCCGGGCCGCATCCAGCGTTCGAGTCACAGTACCATCGGCGAATTCCCCATACGGCTCCCTATGATCGACATCAATACGGTCGGAGCGGGAGGTGGTTCCATTGCCTATGTGGACAGAGGCGGGGCTCTGCGGGTGGGGCCTCAGAGCGCAGGGGCCCGGCCCGGGCCGGCCTGTTATGGCTCGGGGACCCAGGCGACAGTCACTGATGCCAATCTGGTTCTGGGACGCCTGACACCCGAATATTTCCTGGGTGGCAGCATGCCGCTGCTTCCCGAGCGCAGCCATACAGCAGTGGAACGCATTGCCACGCAGATCGGAAAATCGGTCAAAGGCACCGCAGCCGGAATCATCGCTGTGGCCAATGCCAACATGGAAAAGGCTATCCGGGTCATCTCCATCGAGCGGGGCATAGATCCCCGGCGCTTCGCCCTGGTGTCGTTCGGGGGCGCGGGCGGGATGCATGCCGTGGAGATCGCTTCAGACCTGAATATCGGGACCATCCTCATCCCCAAAAATGCCGGTGTGCTCTCCGCATTCGGGCTGCTGCTGGCAGACTCCGTAAAAGATCATTCCCTGTCATTGCTGCATCTCGCCCACAGGGCCTCCAGGTCCGAACTCGAAAAGAGGTTCGGCCGTCTGGCACGCACAGGCCGCGAAGAAATGAGGGCCGAAGGATTTGCAGACCCGCAAATCGCGGTGCACAGGGCTATCGACCTCCGATATCTGGGTCAATCTCACGAAATAACGCTCCCCTATCGTGGATTTGAATCATTTGTCGCGGATTTCCATAAGGCGCACAAGACGCTCTATGCCTACCACCATCCCCAACAGCCTGTGGAGATCGTGAACCTTCGAGTCAAAACCGTTGGGAAAAGCCGGAGGATCAGACTCCGGCGCCATCCCCTGACCAGGAAGGATTCGTCAGCCGCCTTTCTGCGCACACAAAATCTGGTATTCGCGCACAAAAATCATCAGGCGACGGTTTTCGATCGGGCACTCCTGCGGCCGGGCAATGAGATCCCGGGCCCAGCGCTGGTGGTGGACCGCGAGTCGACGACGATGCTCCCACCCGGCTTGAATCTTGAGGTGGACCACTACCTCAATCTGATCATAAAAAGGAACTGACAGGCATGGCAGGATACGATTCCATCGAATTGGAGCTTTTCAAGAACCTCTTCGTGTCCATCTCAGAAGAGATGGGAGCCGTGCTGGAACGCACCGCGCTTTCCCCCAACATCAAAGAGAGGCGCGATTTTTCCTGTGCGTTATTCAACCACCGGGGCGAGACCTTTGCTCAGGGATCACACATCCCGGTCCATCTGGGCGCTATGCCCCTCTCAGTCCAGGCTGCTCTGAAGGCTTTGTCCTTTGAACCGGGTGATATGGCCCTGCTCAACCACCCCTATCAGGGCGGGACCCACCTGCCGGACGTGACCTGCATATCTCCTGTCTTTGTGGACAAGACCCTCCGCTTTCTCGCCGCTAACCGGGCCCATCATTCCGACATCGGAGGGATGATGCCGGGATCCATGCCTCTGGCCTCAGAAATATTTCAGGAAGGCATTATCATCCCCCCGCTGAAGATCCGTCGGAAGGGCAAGCTGAACCATGAGTTCCTGGAGCTGCTGTTGTCCAATGTACGCACACCAGACGAGCGACGGGGAGATCTTATGGCCCAGATGGCGGCCAATCATAAGGGAGTGGTCCGTCTGGAAGAGGTCATCCGGACACATGGCCTGCGCAAGATCCAGCGCTACTCCCGACTCATTCAGGACTACACAGAGCGCATCCTGCGCGAGACCCTGCGTTCCGTACCGGACGGCACCTATGCATACTCCGATTTCCTGGATGACGACGGCCTTTCCACCGCTTCGATCCGGATCGGCGTCGAGATCACCATCCGGGGCGATGAAGCTACGGTCGATTTTCGGTCCTCCGATCCTCAGACCAGAGGAGGGGTCAACGCCAATTCGGCGGTCACGCTCTCTGCGGTCCTGTATGTGTTCCGCTGCTTGGTGGAGGAGGACATCCCTTTCAACACTGGCCTCATGCGGCCCATCCGTCTCATGCTTCCGGAAAAATCCGTGGTCAACTCGGCCTTCCCCGCGCCCACAGCGGCCGGCAATGTCGAGACGTCCCAGCGGCTGGTGGATGTGCTGCTGGGGGCACTGGCCCAGGCTGTCCCGGACCGGATCCCTGCTGCCAGCTCTGGGACCATGAATAATGTCACGTTCGGAGGACAGGATCCCGTCCGTAAAATAGGCTTTGCCTATTACGAGACGATCGGCGGCGGCATGGGTGCCGGGAGCGGCCACGCCGGACTGGACGGAGTCCACACCCACATGACTAATTCACTCAACACACCCCTGGAAGCGCTGGAAAACACCTTGCCGATTCGCATACGCCGCTACGGATTCCGCCCCAGTTCAGGGGGCAAGGGAAAATACCGCGGCGGCAATGGGCTCGTGCGTGAGTTTGAGTTCTCCGTCCCGACTCAGGTCTCCATCATGTCTGAGAGGCGGCGCCATGCGCCCTACGGCTTGCAGGGCGGGCAGGCTGGTAAGAGGGGCCGAAACATCCTGATCTCAAAGGGGCGAAAAACGATTCTGCCCTCCAAAATCAATCTGGAGGCGGGACCGGGTGATGTGCTCCGCATCGAGACACCCGGGGGCGGAGGATATGGCAAAAAAGGCTGTTAAGTTCTCTTTTGGCCCGGGCTTCCTGGTCACAGCCGCATTTATCGGGCCGGGGACCGTGACCACCTGTACACTAGCCGGCGCTCATTTTGGATATGCGCTCCTGTATGCCCTGGTTTTTGCCACCGTGACCACCTTCTTTCTCCAGGAAATGACTGGGAGGCTCAGCCTGGGATCCGGACAGGACCTGGGGCAGGCTCTGCGCTCCGTTCCAAAGCGTCTGGTGACCCGGCTCATCTTCATCGTGCTTACCCTCGCCGCCATCACCTTCGGGTGCGCCGCTTATGAGGCCGGGAACATCACAGGAGGGGCCTTAGGGCTGGAGATCCTTACACCCCTACCCTACCGCCTCTGGGTCGCCTTGATCTCCCTGGCTGCCCTCCTGCTCCTTGGTCTCAAGAGCTACAAGGTGATTGAGAAGACCCTGATCGGCCTGGTGTTCCTGATGAGCCTGTCGTTCCTGGCCACAGTCATCATCGTACGCCCCTCCCTCTCTGCCGCCCTCTCCGGCCTCGTACCTACGATACCTCCTGGATCTTTGATACTCCTCCTGGCTCTGGTGGGCACCACGGTAGTCCCGTACAACCTCTTTCTCCACTCCGCCGCCGTGAAACAGAAGTGGAATTCTCCGGACCAACTCCCTGAGGTTAAGAAAGACCTCTTGGTCTCCATTGGGTTGGGTGGGCTCATTTCAGCCGCGATCGTGGTCACATCCGCCGTGGCATTCTTTTCCCAGGGAGAAACCGTAGAAAAGGGGATTAACATGGCCCAACAGCTGAAGCCCCTGTTCGGATCTGCAGCCCAGGTCCTTTTCGGTATGGGTTTTTTTGCCGCCGGCTTGAGTTCGGCAGTCACCGCTCCCTATGCCGCTGCTTTCGCCTCGTCCGGGATCCTGGGATGGGACCGCGGACAGGACTCAGTCCGATTCCGCATGATATGGGCTGGGATTATTCTCATCGGCTGCGTGGTCTCGCTGTTCGGCTTCAATCCTATTTCCGTGATCATCTTCGCTCAGGCCGCCAACGGCATCATTCTGCCTGTGGCGGTGGTGTTCCTGCTTGTAGTCCTGAACAATCGGCAAAAGATGGGGGGCCTTGCAAACACCTGGAAACAGAACCTGATCGGCATTGCTATCACTGCGATCGTTTCCGCATTGGGCCTCTGGAACCTCCTGAGACTCCTGCCTTTTTTCAAGTGAATCTGGGGGCCATGCTTTGTTTCCGCAGGCTGCCTACCGCCTCAACCTAGAACCCATTTCTTTGCAGCTGAATGGAAAGCATTTGCTGACCGTTTTTTTCTGGTTTGTCCGTAAGTCTGGGAAAGGGCTCACATTCTGACCTGAGGATCCCTCTTACCTCAAGTCAAAGCTTGGGTTACGGAGGCCCGGGCATGCAGGGCCGTCGTATCATACAGGGGCAGGTCGTAATCTGCCTGGTCGACGAGAAGCGGAATCTCGGTGCATCCCAGGATGATCCCTTCGGCTCCCCGTTCCTGGAGGCTTTCGATAATCCTTCTGAAATCGTCTTGGGAAGTTTTGCGGATCTCACCCAGACACAATTCGTTGTACAGGATTCCATGGATAGTCTTCCGTTCCTCCTCCTCCGGGATCAGGACGTCGATGCCGTGCTTGGCGAGGAGTCGGCCTTTGTAGAAATCCTGCTCCATGGTGAATCGTGTGCCCAGCAGCCCGACCGTATTCTGTCCCCTGGTGAGGATATCCTCTGCAGTAGCATCCACGATATGAAGCAGCGGGATGTCCACCGACTCTGCCACTGCCTCTGCCATCAGATGCATGGTGTTGGTGCAAATGAGTAGGATCTCCGCCCCTGCCCGCTCCACGCGCTGGGCGGCATCCACCAGGACATCGGTGGCAGCGGCCCAGTCGCCCTGATGCTGGAAGCGCTCGATCTCCTCGAAATCTACGGAATACAACACACATTTGGCGGAATGGAAGCCTCCCAGACGCTCCTTGACTGCCTGGTTCACGATCCTGTAATACTCGAGTGAGGATTCCCAGCTCATCCCACCGATCATTCCTATGGTCTTCATGGAGGACTCCTTACGCTTCTCCCCCACTCTACAAGAACAATGCATCCGGTGCAAATCCAGAAAAGAGGGGATCGACTCCTCAGTTTCCCTTTTATTTTGCACCTGTCCCCTTTTTAAATTATGATAGCGTCATGCCCGATTCCTCTAAAAAAGGCTTCGGCCTGGTCCGGCAGCTGGGTCTGTTCGACTCTATTATGGTAATGGTGGGGATCATAATAGGCTCCGGAATCTTCCTGACATCCGGGATCATGGCCAAGACCCTTCCCTCTGCCGGATGGATCCTGCTGGCATGGGTTGTAGGGGGGCTGCTCACGATGGCAGGCGCCCTGACCTATGCGGAATTAGGGGCGGCACTTCCGGAGGCGGGGGGCCAGTATGTCTACATCCGGGAGGCATACGGACCCATGGCAGGCTTCCTGTTCGGCTGGATCCTGTTCCTGGTGTATATGACCGGCGGCATTGCCGGGCTTGCCCTGGCATTCGCCGAGTATTTCGGCTACTTTTTTCCTGCCCTGTCCATTCAGAACACCCTGATCTCCACACATTTTCACTGGTTCGGGCTTGATCTCCCTGTCACGCTCTCAGCGGGCCAGCTGATCGGTGTCGGAGTCATTGCGCTGCTTTCGGTGGTCAACTTTCTGGGAGTGGTTTTTGGAAAGACCGTACAGAACCTGCTGACAGTCCTCAAGATCGGCATCCTTCTGGTCATCATCTCATTCGGTTTCACGCTCGGGAAGGGGCACGGTTTCTCTTTGCAACTCCGGGGTGCCAGTCTGGAGGGGGGCTCTCTCCTCATGGGATTCGGGGTGGCTCTGATGGCCGTTATTTGGGCATATGACGGATGGAACAACGTAAACTTCGTGGCCGGTGAGATTAAAAATCCTCGGCGTAACCTGCCCTTGGCCCTGATCTTAGGCACCCTGCTGGTCACCGTGCTCTATGTACTGATCAACATCATCTATTTCTACGCCCTCCCCTTCGGAGAGACGGTGGGCGTAGTGAGGATCGCGGAAAAGGCGACCTCGGCCCTGTTCGGCACCTCGACAGGAGCCTTAATCTCGGCAGCCGTGATGGTTTCCGTCTTCGGCAGCCTGAACGGATCCATCCTCACAGGGCCACGCGTCTACTATGCCATGGCCCGGGACGGCCTCTTCTTCCGCAAGGTGGATCGTATCCATCCCCGGTTCCATACGCCCGGCTTTGCCATCGCCATTCAGGCCCTGTGGGCCTCGTTTCTCACTTTGATCGGAACCTTCGAACAGATTTTCACCTTCGCTATGTTCATGGCTGTTCTGTTCTGGGTAGCGGCCGCCGCTGCCGTCTTTACGCTGCGCAAGACCCGACCCGATCTGCCCCGGCCATACAAAACCTGGGGATATCCTGTGGTCCCTTTGGTGTTCATTCTAGCCTCATCGGGCATCCTGCTCAACACACTGATTGAGAGGCCTGTCGAGGCCCTGGCAGGTATCGGATTGACACTGGCCGGCATCCCGGTCTATTTTTTCTGGAGGAACAAAAATCGGAAACCGGAATAGGGAGAACAGTATGCACCAGAGGACCGAACCAGACCTGAATACCATAGCAAATGAAGCCCGGCTGGCCGAGAGCCGTATTCGCCCCTATATCCGCGAGACTCCCTTGGAACACTCTCCCTTCCTCAGCCACGAGATCAGGGGACAGGTTTTTCTCAAGCTGGAAAATCTCCAGCTCACAGGCTCTTTCAAGCTAAGGGGGGCCATGAACAAGATCCTCTCCTTGAGTAAGGCTCAGCGTGAGAGAAGCGTAGTGACTGCCTCCTCCGGAAATCACGGCCACGCTTTCGCCTACCTGTCGAATCGGTTCGGGTTTCCCGGTATCGTCTACCTCCCTGAGACCACGGATCCCGGTAAGGTCGAAACCCTCAAGGCGTATGGCGTGGATATCCGGATCCAGGGGGATGACTGTGTGCGGGCCGAGGCAGCTGCCCGGGCCGCTGCCGCCGATCAGGGATTCGCCTATGTACCTCCATACAACGATCTCCAGATCATCGCCGGCCAGGCGACTGTGGGGACAGAACTCAGCATTCAGGCCGAGACCATGGATGCCATTCTGGTCCCCGTAGGTGGGGGGGGGCTGATCTCCGGCATTGCCGGCTATCTGAAGTCACAAAACATCTCCGCATCTATTTACGGCTGCCAACCTGAAAACTCCCAGGTGATGTATGAATCCTTAAAGGCCGGTCGGATCCTCGATCTCGAGTCTCTTCCTACGCTCTCCGACGGCACCGCCGGGGGGATCGAGTCGGATTCCCTGACCTTTCCCTTGTGCCGTGACCATGTGGATGGATTTTTCCTCCTGAGTGAAGAGGAGATCCGAGCTGCCCTGAAACTCGTGATTGCAAAGCATCATATCCTGATCGAAGGAGCAGCGGCCCTGCCGGTGGCGGCCCTGCTCAAGGAGCGGGAGCGTTTCAAGGGGCAGACAGTGGTGCTGGTGCTGAGCGGAGCCACCCTCAGCCTCGCCACACTTAAAAAGATTCTTTAGGAGATTTTCTCTCATGACACGAATAGTGAACCTCGATGAGATCAGAAAGATCTTGAGCAGCATGGATCAGATCATCATCGCAGATCTCACAGGCGTAGCGGTCCAGGATGTGCAGATCGCAAAGTCGGTCTATAGAAAGCTGACGGAACGCGATCAGGAATAGAAGGACCTGATCCCTTCCACGATCTGATCCTGCTGGGTTTCGGTCAGTTCGGGATATACCGGGAGAGCCAGGACCTCCTGACAGGCCATCTCTGTCTGCGGAAAATCCCCTTTTTTGTAACCCAGATAGGAAAAACACTCCTGGAGATGGAGCCCCAGTGGATAGTAGATGGCCGAGGGGATGCCCTTGTCTCTCAGATGGATCTGCAGTCTATCCCTGTCCTGCACACGCAGCACATACTGATGGTAGGTGTGGTAATGCTTAATACCCTGTTCCCGGTATAGTTCAACCGGAAGCCGAACAGCCCCTGAGTCCAGCAGGCCGCTGTCCTGGAACCGCGAGCGGTAACCGTCGGCGACTCGCTGTCTACCGAGGTGCCAGTCATCCAGATGATTAAGCTTGATGCGCAGGATGGCTGCCTGGAGGGCATCGAGGCGGAAGTTACCGCCCAGCATCTGGTAGATATACTTGTTCTGCGACCCGTGAACCCGCAGCACGCGCAGCTTCTCCGCCAGTTGGGTGTCGTCGGTCAGTACCATGCCGCCGTCCCCGAAAGCACCCAGATTCTTAGAAGGAAAGAAGGACAGGGTCCCCATGTCCCCCAGCGTACAGGCCCTTTTGATCCCTTGAACACCCGCGTATTCTGAGCCCACTGCCTGGGCGGCATCCTCCACTACAAAAAGATCATGAAGCTTGGCCAGAGCGTTGATGGCGTCCATGTCGACCAACTGCCCGTAGAGATGCACGGGTATGATCGCCTTGATGCGCCCATTGTCCCGGCCCGTGATCTTCTGTTTCAGCAGCTCCTCCAGCTTCACGGGATCCAGGTTGAATCCATCCGGCTCGATATCACAGAAAATCGGCACCGCGCGCAGCCGTGCCACAGCACCGGCCGTGGCAAAAAATGTGAAGGGTGTGGTTACCACGTGATCGCCTTCCCCGATTCCCAAAGCCATGAGAGATATGATCAGAGCATCAGATCCAGAGGATACGCCCACTCCGTGCCGGGCCCCGGAATAGGCGGCGATCTCCTCTTCCAGCTTTTCCACTTCCTCCCCCAGTATGAAACGCTGAGACGCAACCACTTCCGCTATTTTCTCGTCTATCTCATCCTTGATGTTTCGGTACTGCGCTTTCAAGTCCAGAAACGGAATCGGCATGGTGTTCTCTCCTCGTCTTAGGATCTATGTGATCATAAGACCTTTCTCAGCTTTTTCTTTTCAACGATCAGCTTCCCCTGATAGGAGACATAATTTAACAGGATAAGCACTCGTTCATTATGCGTCATCTCCCGCTTAAAAATGCCCTTGAGCCCCTTGAGCGGTCCCTCCATGATCTGGATCTCATCTCCCACAGAGGGTTCTTCTCCATACTTGTCGAATTCGATGAGGCCGTTGACCTCACGGGACCTTATCGCTTCGATCACCTCTTCGGGAATGTGAGTGGGGCTTGCCGGACTGCCCACCACTTTTTTGACGCCGCGCGTATACTTGACCAGGCGGTAATCCTCAGGAAACTCAAAACGGATGAACGCATACCCGGCAAAAAAGGGAGTGATCCGATCATCCTGTCTGATCTTGGGATTGTACACCTCATATCCCGCCTCCTCGAACAGCCGCTCCACCTGAGACTCTTTTTTAGGCTTCGTGTTCAGCACATACCAGTATTTCATGTTTCATTTATCCGATCGATCAAATTTTGCGTACACATCGGGACGCCGGTCCGCAAGGAAAAAGCGCCTGGCCGGGCTCTCAGCTGCCCGGTCCAGCTCCAGCTCCGCA